>JBLHHE010000219.1:0-4782 GCA_047616465.1 Alphaproteobacteria bacterium | reverse complement strand
CCGAGTTTGCCCGGCCGCTGCAACGCGCGCGTGGTGGCATGTACATGCCACCCGGCGTCGGCATATTGGCGTGCCAGCTCCAGTCCGATCCCCCGGCTCGCGCCGATGACCATCACGCTGGGCATGGGCTCACCATGAAAGTTCTGTTCCCTGCCAATCCAGAAATTTGCCACTATTGGCCGCGCGCAAATTGTTGATGACCTGACGCATGCCGCGCACGCTGTCGGCCACGGATACGGAAGCGCCGGCGCCTCCCATATCGGTCTGCACCCAGCCCGGATGGAAGATTACCGACGCGATGCCTTGATCGCGCCATTGCGGCTCGATTTCGCGGTAACGGTCGTTCAAAGCCGCTTTCGACGCGCCATAGACGCCTGTCGGGGTCTGGCCGCCATTGCGTGCGCCCATATGGCTGGTCAGGATCGCGATCTTTTTGTCCCGGCTCCGCTCAATTGCGGGCAGCAACGCCGAGATGACATAGAACGGCGCCTCGGCGTTGGTCATCAGAACCAAATCACGGCTCATACCAGTCCCGTAGACGCCCGCATTATGGATCAATAGGTCGAGATCGCGGTCCTGGAACGCCATGGCCAGGCGATTAATCTGACCCGCATCGGTCACATCCAACTCGTAAAGCGTGACGTCGCCCGGCACGTCGCCCAATTCGCCCGGTGTATCCAGCGTGCGGGTCGTCGCGTGGACCTGCCAACCGTCGGCCGCCGCATAGGCTTGAACAAAACCGAGGCCGATACCACGGCTAGCGCCAATGATCATAACGCTGGGCATTATTCCACTCTCTCTTGGGAGTCGGGACGGCGAGCGGTCGCTTCGATTTCAATTTTCATACGGGGATCGACGAGACCGGCGATGATCGCAGTCGCCGCCGGCGGATTTGGGCCGAGATAGTGCTTGAAGACTGGGGTCAACCGCTCGTAGTCGGCCCGGTCGGCCATATAGTAGCGCACACGCACAAGATCGGCGAAGGAACAGCGGGCCCGCGCCAGTACATCCTCGATATTGCGGAAGGCCTGATGCGCCTGCTCAACCGCGTCATCGGAGATGGTCATGGCCCCATAGTCGAAGCCTGTGGTGCCGGAGATGTGGACATAGTCATCGTCGACGACTGCCCGGGAATAACCGACCGCCTTCTCGAAGTCGGAATTGGATGATATGCGCCGCACTTCAGCCATGCTCACTTGGCCTCCAACTGGTCACCGTCGCGCCGTAGTCTCATGCGCTTTCCTCGAATAGTTCGCGGCCGATCAGCATGCGGCGGATCTCGCTGGTGCCGGCGCCGATCTCATACAGCTTGGCGTCGCGCAGCAACCGGCCGGGCGACGTCTCGTTGATATAGCCCATGCCGCCGAGCGCCTGAATCGCATCAAGCGCCATCAGGGTCGCCTTCTCTGACGCATAGAGAATGGCGCCGGCCGCATCCTTGCGGGTGGTCTCGCCCCGGTCGCAGGCCTTGGCGACGGCGTACACATAGGCTTTGCAGGCATTCATCGTGGTGTACATGTCGGCCAGCTTGCCCTGCATCAACTGGAAGGTGCCGATGGGTTTGCCGAACTGCTCGCGCTCGTGCACGTAGGGCACGACGATATCCATGCACGCCTGCATGATGCCCAGCGGGCCGGCCGCCAGCACGGCGCGCTCATAGTCGAGACCGCTCATAAGCACGTTGACGCCCTTGCCCACTTCGTCGAGCACATTTTCTTCCGGCACCTCGCAATCTTCGAACACCAGTTCGCAGGTGTCGGAGCCGCGCATACCCAATTTGTCGAGTTTCTGCGCGGTGGAAAAACCCTTGAAACCGCGCTCGACCAGAAATGCGGTAATGCCGCGCGGCCCGGCGTCGGGATCGGTCTTGGCGTAGATCACATAGGTATCGGACACCGGACCGTTGGTGATCCACATCTTGTTACCGTTGAGGATATAGCGATCGCCTTTTTTATCGGCGCGGGTGCGCATCCCGACCACGTCGGACCCCGCGCCCGGCTCGCTCATGGCCAGCGCGCCGACATGCTCGCCCGATATCAGCTTTGGCAGATAGCGGCGCTTTTGGTCTTCGGTGCCGTTGCGGCTTATCTGGTTGACGCATAGATTCGAGTGGGCCCCATAGGACAGCCCGACCGACGCAGACGCGCGGCTAACCTCTTCCATGGCAACGCAATGTTCCAGATAGCCCAGGCCGGACCCGCCATACTCTTCGTCTACCGTGATGCCGTGCAGTCCCAATTCGCCCATCTTCGGCCAAAGATCGCGGGGAAACTCATTGCTGCGATCGATCTCTGCGGCGCGCGGCGCAATATGATCATCGGAAAAGCTATGCACTGAATCGCGCAGCATGTCCGCCGTCTCGCCAAGATCGAAATTAAGCGTGGGGTACTGGTTCGGAATCATTCGTCGTGTCCTTCCATCATCGGGCCGCGAAAACCTAACCTCCTCACCCCGAGCTTGTCGAAGAATGAGATCGTCGGGACTCGGGCCTCCAGCATCGCCATGATCGACTGCAACTTGGCGGCACACAAGGGTACGATCACGAATTTACGCCGTCAGCCGCTGTCAGGTCGCCGCCGTTTTCGAGTTCGCTGAGGCGGTCGCGGCAGCGCGCGGTATAATCGTCCATGTTGGCAAGCGCCGCATCGGCGTCGCGCCGTTTGGCTTCAAACTCAAGGCGTTTGTCCGCGAGCTTGTCGATGAGCACCCTCAATTGGCGAGCCTCGCCCTGGGGCGCACCATAAAGCGCAATAATTTCCTTGGCCTCGGCCAAGGAAAACCCCAGCCGCTTGCCGCGCAATATCAGCGCCAGCGTCACTCGGTCGCGCGGCGAATAGATCCGCTGCTGTCCCTTTCGGTCTGGCTCCAGCATACCCTCCGCCTCGTAATAACGGATGGTTCGCGGCGTGACATCGAACTCGCGCGCCAATTCGGAGATCGAGAATGTTTGGGTCATGGCGCGAACATATATAACGTTTACGTTAACGTAAAGTTATCAACGGTAGAAATCAGCGATTGTCGCGCAACAACCGTGCCTTTTGCCGGTCCCAGTCGCGGCTTTTTTCGGTTTGACGTTTGTCGTACTTACGCTTGCCGCGGGCGATACCGATATCGACTTTGGCGATGCCCCGGTCGTTGAAATAGATCGACAGCGGCACCAGGGTCACCCCGTCGCGCTGAATGGCGCCGAGTAACCGGCTCAATTCACGTTTATGGAGCAACAGCTTACGGGGCCGGCGGGAAACGTAATTGGGTTCGTGGGACGAGGCATATTGCGGGATATAAGCGCTGAACATCCACAGCGCGCCGTCCCGCTCGCCCGCCCAGGCGTCGATCAGGCTGCCCTGCCCACCGCGCAGAGACTTTACTTCCGAACCCTCTAGGACGAGGCCGGCTTCAAGATTTTCATCGATAAAATAGTCATGCCGGGCCTTACGGTTTTGAGCCGCAATTTGACGGTCCGGCGGCGCTTTTTTTGCCATAGCGCCGGTATATCCGGCCCCGGTTAATTCAGCAAGCCAGCCGAGACCATGGCGGCTTGGACTTGGGCCTGCGTGCTCGCATTCGCCGGGGTAAGCGGCAGACGCACATCCATGGTCGCCTTGCCCAGCAGGGAGAGCCCATACTTAACCGGCACCGGGTTGGGCTCGACGAACAGGGCGGTATGCAAAGGAAACAGGCGCTGATTGATGGCAATCGCTTCGGCTGTCTTGCCCGCCGTCCAGGCATCGTGCATCTCGGCGCAGGCGCGTGGGGCGACGTTGGCGGTTACGGATATACAGCCATCGCCGTCATTGGCCAGGAAAGACAGTACCGTGGCGTCCTCACCGGAGAGCATGTCGAACCCCTCGCCTATTTCTGCGCGGGTTGCGAGCGGGCGCGTCAAATCCGCTGTCGCGTCCTTCACGCCGACGATATTGGGACAATCGCGCGCCAGACGGGCCATTGTCGCGACCGACATATCGACTACGGACCGCGGCGGTATATTGTAAATTATAATAGGAATATCAACAGCATCTGCGATCGTCTTAAAGTGCGCATACAGGCCGTCCTGGGAGGGCTTGTTGTAATAGGGTGTGACGATCAAGGCGCCGTCGGCGCCCGCCTTCTTGGCGTATTTCGTTAACTTGATCGCCTCTTCGGTCGAATTGGAGCCGGCGCCAGCGATTACCGGCACCTTCCCAGCCGCCGCTTCGATGCATAATTCGACCACCCTTTCATGCTCTGCATGGCTGAGAGTGGGCGATTCACCGGTGGTGCCGACCGGAACCAACGCGTCGGTACCTTCAGCAATCTGCCACTCGATAATCGTTTGGTAAGCCTTTTCGTCAACCATACCGTCTCGGAAAGGTGTTACCAGCGCAACGATTGATCCTTTAAACATGAATATTCTCCCCGGCTCCCGCCGACCGCGTATGACCGGTGCAATTCCGCACTGCCACCGACGATACCGGCAAGGCCAACTACCTACAAGGCCCACCGCAGCGCCAGTTTCGCGCCGCCGCTCTGGTCTTGCGTACAAGGCCGCTCTACAATCGAGTGGGAGCTAAGGCAAATGCGATCTCTTTTCAAGGTTGTCGTCGTCGCCGTGCTGGGCCTTGCTGTTATTCATACAGCGCCGGCCAGCGCCATAGCAGCCCCTCAAAGCGCCCAAAGCCCAACCGATAAAGCGTTCGAAGCTGCGAAAAACAAGGCGTGGAGCAAGGCGGCAAAACACGCCAGCCAGACAAACGATCCGCTGACCGTGAAGATTATCGAATGGTTGCGCTATCAAAAGACCGA
>JBLHHE010000218.1:0-4791 GCA_047616465.1 Alphaproteobacteria bacterium | reverse complement strand
CCGAGAAGGTGTTTGAGCATCTCGACCCGCTCCTCGACAAAGGTGATCGATTTGGCGACACGTCCAACGCGCTGACCCGTGATGTCCTGAAACGAACAGGCCTCGAACACGTTGTGGCCATTGTCGGTAATTTTATCCAGGAGGGCGAGCTGATCCGGGTCCTCGATTATTTCGCGTAACTGTGCCACGGCTTCGCTGTTACTCTCCATCGCTTCCATGATGGTCTCGGTTGCCGCTTCCGTTGCTTTGACCACCGCGACCATCTGATCGCCCATGCTCACGAAGTCATCGGTAACTTCGTTTGGCCGGTCGATCGCCGCGACTTCCTGGCGGACACGCAGTATATATCGAGAAAGACCGTCAAGCTCTTGTTTCAACCGGCTCATTGTATTCTCCGTCTCGTCAACATGCCCCCCTACACATTTCCAAATGATGCAGCCATTTTCAGAAAACATGCGGCAGGGGTAAAGTAGGGATAGCATATGGAGCATCTTTATCAACGGAGATTTAAAATCTTTGAAAACTAATCGTTAACACCGCTTAATAACTGCAAAGTGAGCACGTTTGCAGTGCCGTAAGGCCATGATCAGCTTGACATTTGGGGCCTCCAAGGCAAATTTTTGTGACGCTTCCGTTTCTTTACTGAAGCGGATGGCGTCAGGGCCGCGTACATACAAGAATGCGCGGTGTTCAAGAACATCCACCGGGGAAAGGAAACGTTCGCATGAAATTCGTACGGTATAACGAGGGGACGACCGGACTTTTGGTCGGCGACAACATAGTCGATATCGGCGCCGCACGCGCCAGCCTGGGGTCGTCCGGCGCGGACACGATCGCACGCCTTCTACCGGGGGACGGAAGCGGTAGTTGGAACGATATGATCGCCCACTGGGATGAGGCGCGTGAGCCCCTGGGTAACCTGGCCGCGCAGGCCGCGTCGGGTGAGGTCGATGGCACGGTGCCGCTGACGTCGGTCAATCTGGTGGCGCCACTGCCCGATCGGCGTAACCGCATCATCGCCCTGGGCGCCAATGTCGCGGCCCACGCCGTCAACGCCTTCAAGGCGATTACCGGTCAGGATTTCACCGAAGATCATTTTCTCAAAGAGCAGCGCGATGGTCTGCCGCCGTGGGGCTTTCTGATCATGCCCGAGACGGTGGTCGGACCGGAGGCCGAAGTGAAGCCCGAGGCTGGCGTGCAGAAGTTCGATTACGAGGTCGAGGTGGGGGTCATTCTGGCCTCCGGCGGCCGGCGGATTTCGGCAGATGACTTCAATGTGTGGGGCTTCACCGTCTGGAATGATCTATCGATCCGCGACCCAAGGCTTGGTATCGGACCGCCAATCCACCGCGGCGCCTTCAATTGGGCGCTGGAGAAGAATTTCGACACCGGTAATTCCTGCGGGCCTTGCGTCGTCGTCGATGAAGGCTACGACGTGAACAAGTTGAGGTGCGTCATGCGGGTCAATGGCGAAGTGCGCCAGGACTGGTCGACGGCAGATATGATTTTCGGTTTCGCCGAGTCCGTGGCCTATCTATCGCGTTATATCGAATTGGCGCCCGGCGACATTCTGTGTTCGGGCACCGGCGCCGGCACGGCGGTCGAGGGTGGCGTCGACGGCGATCGCTGGCTGCAGCCGGGCGACCGGATGGAGGCGGAAGTCGAGGGTGTTGGCATTCTGGTCAACACGGTTGGCGAATGGCGCGATTGAGGAATATTCTCTGCGTCTCGTGACGGGTCGTTAAACGGGAGGACTGGCATGGCACGCTTCACGCGCGGCGAGATTAGGGATCGGCTTCGGGCTGTTCGGGCGGCGGACGGAGTTTTGTTCGACGCGTTCTGCGGGTCGGGTATTACGGCTAAAATGGCGGCGCGGGGCGGCGCCGATATGGTGACGACCCACATCCTGGCCTTCTTTCGCATGCAGGGGCTTAGCTCCATGGCCGGCTATCTGCCGATCGGCGACGCCAACGCCATTACCCTGGAGATTGGCGAGCGTTACCTGGCGAATGTTGTGCCCGACTGCCCGGTCATGGCCGGGATTCTGTGCGGCGATCCGACCCGCGACATGCGCCGCTTCGTCCACACGTTGGTCGATGGCGGTTTCGACGGCATCATGAACTGCCCGACCGTGGCATTGATCGATGGCCAGTACCGCAAAGACTTAGAGGAAACCGGCCTCGGCTATTCCCACGAGATCGACATTCTGGGTTACGCCAGCAGCCAGGGCATCTTCACCAAGGCGTTTTGCACCACGCCCGACGAAGCGCTAGCGATGGCCGAAGTCGGGGTCGACAATATCATCGTGCATTTCGGTAACAGCTCGGGCGGCTCGATCGGTTCGGCCACCGTGATGGGCCTCGACGGCATGGTCGAGCGCACGGTGGCGATTTGCGATGCCTTGGAAGGCCGGTTTGCCGACAGCATCATCACCGTCCATGGCGGCTCCATCGAGGCGCCCGACGACTTTGCCGCGCTGCTGCACCGGGTGCCGCGCCTCGACGGCTATATCGGTGGTTCGTCGGCTGAGCGCTTCCCGATCGAAGACGCCGTACCCAAGGCTGCCGCGGCTTTCAAGGCGGTGCGACGGAGTTAGACCGTCACCCTCGTCGCCGGAAGATGCCGTCGTAGAAAGTGTAGAGCACCACAAGGATCAGGATATCTCCGATCGGGCTAGTGAAGACGTGCCAGATTTCTTTGTCTTCGAAGATGAGCAGCGCCCGGCGTAAGTTTTCGTCGGCTAGCGGTCCCAACAGCACGGCGAGCACCATGGGCGCGACCGGAAAGCCGAAGCGGTGCAGGATGTAACCGGCGATCCCCGCCGACAGCATCAGATAGACGTCGAAATAGCTCAGCCGCACGGCGAAGGCGCCGATCACACAGACCGGGATGATCATCGGTAGGATCAGGGTCTGCGGCAGGCTGAAGAGCTTGACGCAGGGTTTAATGAGCACGATCGCCATGCCGTACATCAGGAAATTGGCGATTATCAGGCCGATATAGATGAAGTAGATCAGCCCTGGGTTCTCGGTCTGGATGGTCGGTCCGACCACCACGTTTTTCAGTTCAAGCGCGGCAAGGATCGCCGCCGCTGCGGCGTTGCCCGGAATGCCCAGGGTCAGGGTTGGCAGCATCGAGCCGCCGATATTGGCGTTGTTGGCGACCTCGGCGCAGACGATGCCTTCGTAGCTGCCCTTGCCCCATTTTTTCTTTTCTTCGGGGCTCGCGCGCCTTCGGCCAATATCGTAGGAGAAGAACGATGCCACATTAGCGCCGGCGCCGGGGATGGCCCCGACAATGGTGCCGATCAGGCCGGAGCGGATGGCGGCGCGCGAATATTTAATCAGGCTGCTCATAGGCGGTATCACGCGGCCGACCTTGGACGGGATACCCGTGGGGCTGTCCTGGGGCAGCACCCGCATCACCTCGGCCAAGCCAAACAAGCCGATCAGCAGGGGGATATAGCTGATGCCATCGTCGAGCACGTAGGAGCCGAAGGTGAACCGCGACACCCCGTGGATGGCATCGAGGCCGACAAAGGCGATCAACAGGCCGATCCAGCCGGAAATCCAGCCCTTGAGTGGTTTTTCGCCGGCCGCCATGGTGCCGGAGATGGCAATACCCCACATCGCCAACAGGAACATTTCCCACGAGCGGAATTGAAGGGCGAGGGTGAGCAGTAGCGGAATAAACGAGATCAGCAATATGATGCCGACCCAGTTACCCATGAACGACGCGGCGATCGCCGTGCCGAGCGCCAGCCCGCCTTCGCCACGCTGGGCGAGCGGATAGCCCTCCATCATGGTCGGTACCGCGTCGGGGGTTCCGGGAATATTGATGAGAACGGCTGATATGGCGCCGCCAAAGACGCTGCCGGTATAGACGCCGAGCATGAACATGATGGCGACGCTCTGGCTCATGCCCGTCGACAACCCGATCAACAGCGCCATCGCCATGGTCGTCGATAGTCCGGGCAGCGCCCCCCAAATGATGCCAAGGGTCACACCGAGCAGCGCCGTCGCCAACATGAGCGGCGTCAAAGCCAGTAGAATTTGTTCCCACAACATGGTGTTAGCCTGACGCCGGTAGAAGGATATGGAAGGCGTAGCGGAAGATGCCGGCCAGGAAGAAAATCACCAGCACGCTGAACAGACCGCATTTCCAGACCGGGGCCCGCCAGAAAAACCACAGTATCCCCGCCAGCACGGGCATGGAGATGGCTTCCCAACTGGAGAACTGGAAGACGAAAAAGGGCGTCGGCAGGCGCAGATTGAAAGTGATCTGACCCGCTAGGAGCACGTAGCCGATCAACATCGCCATCAAGATCAAGGTGCGCTGGGAAGCGCGTTGCGACATATAGTCCAGCGCGGCGGCGCGCGCCGCAGAAAAATAGTCGGCCGTGCCGCCGGCACGGATGGCGCTGGCGCCGAGCCCGACCGCCATTATCAGCAGGCTGAGACCGGTCAGGAAGGGGAGAAGGCCCGGCGCGGTATAGATCGAGGTTGGAACTTCCAGGCGCAGCGAATAGATCATAGCCGCCACGGCGAGCACGCCGATAACAACAGCGGCCCCCAGATCTTTGCGTGGCGTCGTGCGCTCGCCGCCACCCTCTTCACCGGTGAAGAGGGCCTTTTCCTCCGGTGGTCCGGAAGCGTCGTTAGAGGTCATAGAATTTGTCCGAAAGCCCGTGCGGAAAACACAAGTGTCGGTGGACCGCGACTATTGCGCGGCCCACCTGTCACTTCAGAGTCGATGCGCGTTTCTGATCAGCTATCAGCTATCAGCTATCAG
>JBLHHE010000217.1:0-4827 GCA_047616465.1 Alphaproteobacteria bacterium | reverse complement strand
AAGATGGGCCTGAAAATCCCCCCCGCCTGGTACGAGCAACCGACGGCGTTCAAAGGCAATTCGACCACCCTATTCGGCCACGACACCAAGGTGCCGTGGCCCCGTTACACAAAAAAACTGGACTATGAGCTCGAACTCGCCGTGGTCATCGGCAAGCCGGCGTTCAATGTCGATGTCGACCATGCTGCCGAGCACATCATGGGCTACACCCTGCTGAACGATTTCTCGGCCCGCGATACCCAACGCGGCGAAATGAACGTCAGCACCGGCCCCTACAAGGGCAAGGATTTCGCCTGGGGCCTGGGGCCATGGATCGTCACGCCCGACGAATTCGGCGATCCGGCCGACTTGCAGATGGCAGTGCGCATCGATGGCGAGGTTTGGGCGGAATCGACACCGGGGCCCATGCACTGGACGTTTTCCGAGGCCATTTCCTACACTTCGCAAGACGAGACGTTGACGGTCGGCGAAGTCCTGGGCTCTGGCACCGTCAACAATGGCTGCGGTTTCGAGATCGACCGTTGGATTACGCCCGGCGCCGTGGTCGAGCTGGAAGCCGACCGCATCGGTGTGCTGCGCCACCATGTTGCCGAGCCTGAAGGAGCGCCGATCCGCTGGCGGCGAGCGCAGAATTAAACGACGTGCCGTTGTTTCCTGCGCCACCAACTCAAAGCACAGAGAGTATTGCAGACATGGAATGTCTCTTATGACCTCCCGGTCTGGAATTCCCATCCTCGACGTATCGGCTACCCCCGGTGATGGGCGCTGTTTTGCCGGTTAGTTCCAAATCCATGGGTTTCCACCTTTTAGGGGGTAATGCCGAGTGGAAGTGCTGTTTTACCAGCGCCGGACGGGATATGACGGGGGATAATGCGATGCCCTGGGGGCTGGCCCCCGCAAAGCCCCGGGAGAGCTTGCGTTTGCGGCGGGAGACCGCTATAAACCGCGCGATTTCAAAGCGATGGTGCGGCTAGGGAACGTAATTCCCAGGGCATGCCTAGCCATCAAACCAAGACCTCAGACACATGCGAGGACAAAATGCCCAAGATGAAGACCAAATCGTCGGCCAAAAAGCGATTCAGCTTTTCGGCTTCCGGCAAAATCCGCTTCAAACCCGCCGGCATGCGCCATGGTATGCGCAAGCGGTCGCAATCGATGAAACGCAAGGCGCGTAAAATCGGCGTTATGGCCGATGTTGACGCCCGTCTCGTCCTGCCGACCATGCCTTACGCAAAGAAGAGGGGTTAAGCCATGTCACGTGCAGTGAGTACCGTTCACCGGCACGCCAAACGCAAGAAAGTTTTAAAGCTTGCCAAGGGCTATCGCGGACGTAGTTCGACCAACTATCGCATCGCGATCGAGCGGGTCGAAAAAGGCCTGCAATACGCCTATCGCGACCGGAAGGTAAAAAAGCGCAATTTCCGTGCTTTGTGGATCCAACGCATCAATGCCGGTGCACGTCAGCACGGTTTGACCTATTCGCAGTTTATGAATGGCGTCAAACGGGCCGGCGTTGAGCTCGATCGCAAAATTCTTGCCGATCTTGCGGTCAAGGAACCCGAAGCGTTCAAGGCGCTGGTCGATCAGGCGCAGGACGCTCTGAACGCGTCAGCCTAACCTCGGCCCGGCGGGCCTATTTGGATACTGCGATGACGACGCCCGATGTCACGGAGCTCGAGTCGACGCTACTGGCCGAAGTAACAGCGGCCGATAGCCTCGAGACGCTTGAGGCTGTGCGCGTGTCGGTGCTCGGCCGCAAGGGCCGCATCACCGCGCAGATGAAAGGCCTCGGCAGCCTCGACGGCGAGGCCCGGAAGGCGGCCGGACAAGCACTCAACCAGGTCAAAGACACGGTAACGGCGGCGATTTCGGCGCGCCAGCTCGACCTCGAAGCCGCCACGCTGGAAGCCCGGCTTGCGGGCGAGACCAGCGACGTTACCCTGCCCGCCCGCCCCCAGGCCCAGGGCCGCATCCATCCGGTCAGCCAGGCGATGGAAGAATGCATCGCCATATTCGGCGAAATGGGCTTTGCCGTCGCCGAGGGCCCCGACATCGAAGACGATTTTCACAATTTCACGGCGCTGAATATTCCGCCCGAGCATCCGGCGCGGCAGATGCACGATACGTTTTATTTGCCCGAACGCGATGATGGATCGCGCCTCGTGTTGCGCACCCATACCTCGCCGGTGCAAATCCGCACCATGGAAAACAACAAGCCGCCGATCCGTGTGATCGCGCCGGGGCGCACCTACCGCAGCGATTCCGACGCCACCCACACCCCGATGTTCCACCAGATCGAGGCGCTGGTGGTCGATGAGACCACCCATATGGGCCATCTCAAGGGCTGCATCATCGATTTCTGCCGCGCCTTCTTCGGCATCCCCGATTTACCGGTCCGGTTCCGGCCGAGCCATTTTCCGTTCACCGAGCCGTCGATGGAAGTCGACATTGGCTGCTCGCGCGCCGGCGGCGAGCTCAAGATCGGCAATTTCGGCGACGGCGCCGATAATTGGCTCGAAATCATGGGATCGGGCATGGTGCATCCCAAGGTTTTGGAATATGGCGGTATCGACCCGACGATTTATCAGGGCTTCGCCTTCGGCATGGGGATCGACCGCATCGCCATGCTGAAATACGGCATTCCCGATTTGCGCACCTTCTTCGACGCCGATCTGCGCTGGCTGTCCCATTACGGCTTTGCACCGCTCGCGGTGCCGTCGATGGTGCGCGGGCTGTAGGGGCGGCAAGATGAAATTTACCCTCGGCTGGCTGAAAGATCATCTAGAGACCGACGCCAGCCTCGAAGTGATCGTCGAGACGCTGATCAAGATCGGCCTCGAGGTCGATACAGTGGACGATCCCGGCGCCAAATTCGCCGCCTTCACCGTCGCCCACGTGGTCGCCGCCGAAAAGCATCCCGATGCCGACCGTTTGCAGGTCTGCACCGTCGATACCGGCAACGGCCAGGTACAGGTGGTCTGCGGCGCGCCCAACGCGCGCGCCGGCATGAAGGGCGTGTTCGCGCCGTCAGGAAGCTGGATTCCCGGCCTCGAGCTGGAGCTCAAAGCCGCCAAAATCCGCGGTGTCGAGTCGAATGGTATGCTGGTCTCGGAACGCGAGATGGGGTTATCGGACGAGCATGAGGGTATCATCGACCTGCCCGAAGATGCGCCGCTGGGTACCCCATTTGCCAGCGTTCTGGGTCTCGACGACCCGGTCATCGACATCGAACTAACCCCCAACCGGCCCGATTGCACCGGCGTGCGCGGCATCGCCCGCGACCTGGCCGCCGCCGGCCTGGGCGCCTTGAAGCCGTTCGCCAGTGCCGAGCCCATCGCAGGCACTTACGACAGCCCGGTTTCGTGGGCGATCGCCGATGACGGCAACGCCTGTTCCTATGTGGTCGGCCGCCATTTCCGCGGCATCACCAACCGGCCGAGCCCAAAATGGGCGCAAGACCGCCTGCGCGCCATCGGCCTGCGGCCGATCTCGGCCCTGGTCGATGTCACCAACTATGTCTCGATCGATTTGGGCCGCCCGCTGCATGTATTCGACGCCGGCAAGCTGAACGGCGATACGCTGACCATGCGCCGCGCGCGCGACGACGAACCGTTCCACGCCCTCATCGATAAGCACTTCACGCTCGATCCCGCCAAGACCGTTATCGGGGACGGCGACAAGGCGGAAGCGCTGGCCGGCGTCATGGGCGGCATGGAAACCAGCTGTTTGCCGGAAACCACCGAGGTATTTCTCGAAGTCGCGCTGTTCGATCCAATTTCCGTCGCCACCACCGGCCGGGCGCTGCAAATGGAGTCCGATGCCCGCTACCGCTTCGAGCGCGGCGTCGACCCCCGATCGGCCGAATGGGGCGCGGAAACCGCCGCGCGCCTGATCCTCGACTTCTGCGGCGGCGAAACCAGCAGGCCGGTCAGCGCCGGCGCTATGCCGGATACCGCTCGCACCATCGAGCTTCGCGCCGACCGGGTACGCACCCTGGGCGGTGTCGATGTGCCGGTGGCCGAGCAGAAATCGATCCTGGAGCGGCTTGGGTTTACCGTCGAAGGCACGGAGACGCTATCAGCAACGCCGCCGACCTGGCGCCCCGACATCCATGGCGAGGCCGATCTGGTCGAGGAAATCACCCGTATTGTCGGCTTCGATGAAATCGCCCCGGTGTCGCTGGTGCGCGAACAAGCCTTGCCCGAAGTCGCCCTGACGGTAGGGCAACAGCGCGCTGCCGCCGCGCGGCGGGCGTTGGCGGCGCAGGGGCTAGACGAAGCCGTGACCTGGTCGTTTATGGCGTCGCGCCACGCCGAACAGTTTGGCGGCGTGCCCGAGACGCTGCACCTGGCCAATCCGATCAGCGCCGATCTCGATGTGCTGCGGCCCTCGGTGTTGGCCAATCTGGTGCTTGCCGCCGGCCGCAACATTGACCGCGGGCTGACTAATTTCGGCCTGTTCGAACTGGGTCCGGCCTACTTAGACGATACCCCCGAGGGACAGCTTCTGGTGGCCGCCGGGCTGCGCCAGGGCGATAGGACGGCGCGCCATTGGTCGGCCCCCGCGCGGCCGGTCGACGCCATCGACGCCAAGGGCGACGCTTTGGCCGCGCTGGAAGCCGCCGGTGCGCCAACTTCGAACCTACAGGTCTCGACCGACGCGCCAGCCCATTATCATCCCGGCCGCTCGGCCGGCCTACGTCTGGGCAAGACCGTACTGGCATGGTTCGGCGAATTGCACCCCGGTGTGCTGCACCGTCTCGACGTGCGCGGCCCGATGGTCGGCTTCGAAGTGTTCCTCGACAACGTACCGGCGCGCAAGGCTCGG
>JBLHHE010000216.1:0-4842 GCA_047616465.1 Alphaproteobacteria bacterium | reverse complement strand
CGTAAAGGTGCCGTTGAACGCGCCAACCCAGGTCGCTGCGGGCGGATAGCCCGAAATAAAGGTGATATTGACCGCTTCCTGCGCGTGCAGCGGTTGCAACGATGCGACCGCTACGAACGCCGCGGCTGCGGCTACTCGTATTCCAGATTTATAACCCGACATGTGTCGTTTCTCCCTGTTATGGGCAATGGCTAACTTCTGAGGGAGGCCAGCTAGAGCGCGGCCAAAGTCAGTATGTTGCCTTGCCGTTTTGGTTCCATGGTTTTGGCGCCATGGATATCGAGCGCCTATCGCCATGTTCCCAAAGCGATGCAAGCACTAGCTCATAGAAGAGCACGTAAATCAGTGCCGCGCCAGTCACTAAACTTTGATGCTGACGTCCTTTTCGCGAGACCTGTAAAAGTCCGGTGTTATGATCGCCGCCGGTGATCTCGAAACACGGGATGCCGCAGACTGGCCTTTCCATAAACACCGACGAATATCCCCAGCAAGAACCAAAAGCTTCTCTGGAAAAAGAAGTCGTGAACCAATCCTGAAACGGCAAGGGCAGCCAGCAAAATTAGCAATCCGGCACCCCAGGCAAAATAATCGGCACCGCGAAGCATCTTTATCGAAAGTCCGAGCAGGCTGATAAATACGGCTCCGATGACACCGAAGCCGAGAACACCCAGTTCGGCGCCAATCCAAACCGGCACGGAATGAATGATCAAAATCGGTAAACCGGCATCGAAGCGGTTTTGCACGAACGCCCCCAAACCGCCGCCAAACAGCGGATATTGCCGCCATAGGGTCCAGCCCTCGACAATACTTTGCCAGCGTTCATTATCCGAACCTGACCGGGACGGCTGAAACTCCATATGCGCGAGGACTGTTTTGTCGAGTTGCAACGCGACTGGATCACCGAACACCGCGCTCGTCTGTGATATCTGATCAACGATCGTGGAAAATATACTGGGAGACGCGAAAGCAACGAGAAGGGCAGCAATAACGATCAATCCGTCGAATAGTCTCTCGCGGCGTTCCGCGCGCAAACTGAAAACGACAAAAAGAACCAACACGCCCAAAAGCGTGCTCAAGCCAGAACGCGAAAGCGAGTAAAATGTGGCGAGGGCCGTTACGACCAAGATCACACGCAACATGGCGCGCCCACCTGAGCCCGCGCCCAGCCGGTGAGCCGTTATCGCGGCAATAACCGTCATGATCATTTGCAAGGCAAACGCGTTCGAGTTTCCGGCATAGCCCTGCAACGGATTAATAAATGTATCCGCCGGAAATGAGACATTGAACAGCTTCGCAAACATCAACACAAGCTCGATGCCGGCGATCGATGTGCCGGCAATTGCGAAACTCCACAAAACGAGCACGCGTCCATTGGTTTTGTCAGCCCAGACGAGCGCGCCGCCGGCAGCGAGATATCCCAGGATAATGATCCATCCGAAACCCCGGTTAACAATAGCCCACTGGTTCAATCCATATCGCGACCAACCGATGGCGAGCGCCACAATAAAAACCGCTGAAATCGCCAATATACCCAGCGCGAAAAACAGGGGGAAAATCTCAAAGCTTCGTTGGCGCAATATCAATAACGCGGTCAGGCCAAGCGCAGTAATGGCAACGACATCAGACATGTTGGCAGTAATAGTCCCGCCCCCGGTCGCGATCCGGACCTGAAAGAAAATCAGCATGGAAGTCGATAAAGCGACAAACAGCGCCGTAAAGCGTGGCCAGTCGATGCCGTCGCCGGCTTGCGGATCGACGGCGGCCGGTGCAGCACCCGCGTCTCGACGCACAAACAGCCACATACCCAGAAGACTGAATAGAATAAGCACGACTAGTGAGATCAGGCCAATTGCAATGGCGGTTGTGACCGCGAATGACGAGCTGATGCCGATCGCACCGAGAATCTGCACCGACGTCAGTTCGCGAACTCCCCAGCCGGAAAAACTGATCGGTAGGCTCGCCGCGAACATCACCACTGCAATCGCGCTGACGATTGCAAGCGAGGAGCGTACCTCTCCCACTTGGGTAAGGATCACAAGATAGGCTGCCAGCATGCAGAGCTGGCTCACCAGCGTAAGTGCCACGCTGGGCCACATCCGCAATCCCACGCCCGCCCAATATTTCGCCCGCGCGCGCGCCACCGCCGGACCCAAAATCGCCACCGCAACAATGGCGCTAACCAGGAATAAGCTCCCAAACACATAGATGAGGTACGCCGCGGACGTCTGTAAATTCAGAATGCTGTTAGCAAAAAGGAACCAACCGCCCGCCACGCTGAACAAGAACAGAATTCCCGCCGCAAGTCCCCGCTCCCAATAGGTCACAATGACAGAGACGCCCGCCGGCACCTTGGCTTGAGATAGAATCGCCGCGCGACTGAGACTCTGACCGATGATGTTCAGAAAAATCAGGTTCGATGCCTGTCCAAACGAGAAAGCGACGAACGTGTCGCGCCAGCTCGGCAGATAACCGAAGCTCTTTAAGACCACTCGGAACCGAACCAAGGCAAAGAGAACACTGGCCAGGATCAATGCCCCACCCAATGCCAATGTATCGGCTTGGACCGAAAATAACGTCGTTTGCAAAGTCCCCAGATCGACGAAGAAAAGTGCAAACGTCAGGCACCCAATCGAGATGCCGGCATATCCAATTTTCTTGGGTAACCCTGGGTTCCCGGCGAACACCGTGGTCATGCCTTCATTATTTTTGGACAGCGAATAACACGAGACAATAAAGGCTCACGAGGACTGAGTCGGAAACACAGAAGCGAAAAAATATATCGCGTTTCGGCTTTTCCCATGCATGCGTTCAGGTAGGTAGACATGCCGAATGAGAGGCAAAATACCCACCAAGTAGGATCTCACCACCTCCAGGAATTGCGTTGGATTCATATCTATCCTTTCGGTGGGATCACCGGCAGCAACACGTGCGAGGGGTGGTCGGGGCCGGTGTGAACCGTGACCTTGCCGCCATAGACCTCAACCGGACGGTTACCGCGCATGTCATGCTTAAACGGCCCGACGCCGTAATAGACCCGTCCCGCGATTTTCCCTTGGCCTTCTTCATAGCCGGGATAGATGTAATCGCGCCCGCGCACGCTCAAGCCCAGCCGATAACCCTCGGGCAGCACGATCGAAGTCGGCCAGACCTCGATGTCGAGCTCGTAGATCTCGCCCGGTGTCAGCTTCTGCACCTCGTCATGGCTATGATAGGGCCGGTAGGGCAGCGTCTTTTCGCTGTCCAGCTTGCGGTGCGAGGCGCGCAACCAGCCGAGCCCGACCGGCGTGTGGGGATCGTTCGAGCCCTGATACACCATCTCGCGCATATCGGGCGCAAACGCCCGCAGGACGATGAACAAATCCGCATCCTCGGTCTGGGACGACACGAACAGCTTGGCCGCGACCGGACCGGTGATCTCAGCTTCCACCGCCATTGGCGGCGTCAGAAACGTTAGCCCCTCGCCCAACGCGTCGTAGGTGATCTCATTCGCGGCACCCGGCGCCGCCGCGCTCATCGACCGGTCGGCGGGGTCGAGATACATCGGCGTCCAATTGGTGCGGGCCAGCGGCCATTCTGCCTCGGCGCGCTCGACGAAGGTCTCGTGGGGGTGGCGCACCTGCAACTGCACCTTGGGCTGCTTATCCCATCCGGTATCCTCACCTTTGAGGAAGTGGCCGAAAAAGCGCTTCTGCAAATCCATGCCGTAATCGCTGTAGAAATGAGTGAAATGATCGAGGCCGTGGATCTCCAACCATTTCTGTTCACTGGCCGAATTGACATAGCCCTCGGTGTTGCCGCGCGGGTGCAGGCCAACGCCGCCCCAATTGCCGGCCGACAGTAGCGGCACATCGATTTTCGAATAGTCGGGCATGCGCGCACGCCAGTAATCGTCTTGCAGGGGATGGGCCAGGATATCGCCGCCATAATCGACTCGGTTCGAGGCGAGCTCTTCCTCGCTCATTGTGGGGGGACCGGAAATCCACTCGCCGTTGATCTGGCTCTTGTAGCCGTTGGCCCCCTTGCCATGCTGGCGCGGCACCACCGCCTCGCGGTACCAGGTATCGGCAAACCGGCAGGCGATGCCGCCATGATGACCCATATCGCGGTAGTAATCGGCCGCCCCTTCCCACACGCACATCGCCGCCAGGTGCTTAGGTTGCAGCGACGCCACCTGCCACTGGTTCATGCCATAATAGGAGATACCGTTCAGCCCGACCTTACCGTTCGACCAGGGCTGCGCGCCCGACCAGTCGATGCAGATGGCGAAGTCTTCCGCCTCGTGCCGCGACCAGGGGTCGAGATGGCCCGGCGAGCGGCCCATGCCGCGCGAATCCACCCGTACGCAGGCATAGCCGTCGGGCACCCAGATTTCCGGATCGATGAGTTCCCAGTTCTGATAGCGGTTCGATGAGCGCGCCAGGATATCGGGATAGTGATCTTCCAGGCGCTTCCACTGATAGGGATAACCGTCCTTGAAGTGCAGCCATTTGGCATAAGGCCCGTAACTGATGATGACCGGATGGGCGCCGCCATCGTCGGGCCGATAGATATCGGCGCGCAGCACGACGCCGTCTTCCATCGTGATCGGTACGTCCCAGTCGATGCGCATGCCGTCGCGCACTTCCGAACGGAACCCCGTGTCGTCCTGTGTGTGGATTTCAGCCATGATCTCTCCCCAGATTTTTTATCTTTTATGCGGTTGGCACGAATGCGTCCCTTACCCCCAAAATCATATAAACAAAGCATATCGGCGTGGGTAGCCGTGCCAAAGACATTTCTATTTTCTGAGATCCCCCAGAGCGGCGAACAGAATGGCACTCAGGCTCTTGAGATTGGATCAAA
>JBLHHE010000215.1:0-4888 GCA_047616465.1 Alphaproteobacteria bacterium | reverse complement strand
ACCACATACACCCCCCAGCGAAGGTCGCCGGCGACGTGACGGCCATCGCGCTCCTCCGACGAGACGACTTCCACCTGTCCCTTGTGATGCAGCCGGCCGCCCTCTGCGGCGGGCCGCATGATACGGGCTAAATCCTGCACCCCGACCGGCGGGAACGCCAACCCGGTGGGCGCGGGGGTCAGTCCGGTGGCGTTGGCGACGGCGGCCATTTCGATCGCCGACTTGGTGCCGTCGAGGAAGGAATTGAACATTTGCGGGTTCATGCCGCCGGCCGCCGCCTGCTCGGCCGTAAGCCCGTAATGCTGCCACACATCGTCGGGTGTCACGTAATGATAGCCATCGAGATATTTGGTGCCTTTGCCGGCGGCGATGACATCGAGGCCGCAGGCCCGCGCCCAATCGACCTGCTCGCAGATCAGCGCCGGCTGGTCGCCGTAAGCCAGCGAATAGACGATGCCCGCCTGGCGGGCGCGCTCGGCCAGCAATGGCCCGGCCAGAACGTCGGCCTCGACGTTGACCATGATGATGTGCTTGCCGTGCTCGCAGCAGGCTAGGGCGTGGGCAATGCCGGCGGCCGGGCTGCCGGTGGCGTCGATCACCACATCCACATCGTCGCCGGCGATCACCGCCATGGCGTCGTCGGTAATAAACGTGTCGCCGAGGCCGGCGCGCAGGCATGCCGCCTTGGCGCGCGCCGGGTCCAAATCGACCAGGGCGGCAATCTTGATGCCCGGCGTGCGGCCTGCCTGCGATAGATACATGGTGCCGAACTTGCCGGCGCCGATCAGGGCCACGCGCACCGGGTTATCGGCGGCGTCTCGCTCGAGCAGCAGGCGGTGCAGGTTCATGGCGGTTCTTCCCCGTTTCCGGTATTTCTGGTTACACTAGGCAAGCATAATACGCCCCACTAAGCCGCAAACAAAGCGGCGCTCAGGGAGAAACCGAAATGACCGATTATAACGAAACCGCCCGTGTCTCCAGTGTGACCCGCGAGGAATTTCCCGCCGATCAGGTGGAAATTTTCGACCACATCCTAGAATCGCGCAAACTATCCTTCATGGCCGACCTGTTTGGGGTGATGGCCCACAGCCCCGGCGCCCTGCAGGCGGTGGCCTCGGTGGGCGAGCATGTGCGCTTCCATAGCGTGCTCGACGAGGTGTTGCGCGAAATGGTGATCTGCACCGTGTCCCAGGAGGTCGGTAACTTTTACGAATGGTGCCACCATATCCACCGTATGCCCGACGATATGCGCGAGGCGGTCGGCACCCCGGCGGCGGAGGACCTGCCGGCGCCGCGCGGGCCGGCGTTGAAGTTTTCGCGGCTGGTGGCGAACAACGAGGCGGTCGACGACGCGCTGGTCGAAGAAATCCGCGCGTCCCTGGGCGATCAGGGGGTGGTCGATCTGACGGTGATGGTCGGCTATTACCAGCTTATCGGCACGTTCTGCACCACGCTCCACGTCCCCATCGAAGAAGGCCTCGAGCGCCCGCCGTTCAAGAAATAGACGGAGCATATAGAAGCGCCTCACCCTGAGCTTGTCGAAGGGTGAGACCGCCCGCCTTCATCCTTCGACAGGCTCAGGATGAGGATTGAGAAAACGATTCCCTTACTCCGCCGCAGCGGCGTTTCGCGGGCCAATGTGCGCGGGCAGTCATTGTCGAGCGGTGTGATGGGGGGGGAGTCGCGATGGGTGTTCTACTTTTCGTCGATCAGGCCTGCGGGTGAACGATAACGTTGAAACCTTCCTCTGCCGTTGGCGTCTCGAAATAACGGATGATTATATCGAAGTCGGCTTCGCTGGGCGCAAAGTCATGTGACCCCTCGTCGTTCCGCCGCTTTAGCCGCTCTTTGCAGAGCGCATCGGGAACATCGAGAAAATGCAGTTCGTGGACAGCGCCCGCGCCCTCGAAAATGCTCCGCATCCATTGCCGCAGGTTGACAGTATTGGCGGGGAAATCCAATGCAACCGAAAGCCCCAACCGAAGCAGGGATTCGACGTGTTCTCCCACCACACCACGCAGGCGGCCAGAGTATTTCACATAGTCTTGCAGCGTGTTGATTTCGGTTGGATACAGGGCCGAAAGCCAGCGATCTTCGCTCACGAGAATCGTCTCCGGTTCTGCAGCCAGACGATGAGCCAGGGTGGACTTACCGGCGGCGATTTTGCCGCAAACCAGGTACAGAGTCGCATGGTTGTCGCGCATAATAGCTCCGTATTTGCGGTGGTTGGGAGCCACTAACAGACGTTTCCGCTAAAGCATCCTCAGGACAAATTGGTAACACCGGCTATCGTGGACGTAATATTTCCCTCACCCGGCATAAAAAACCGTGGGAGAGGGTTTCTACTCAGCAGCGGCGGCGTTTTCGCGGGCGAGCTCGAGCAGACAATCGTCGGGCAGGGGCTCGATGGCGGTGAAGTCGCGGTGGGCGATCCATTCGTCGCGTTTGAACTGGCGGATGTGATTATCGACGTGGCACAGGCTCAAATAGACGATGGTGCGGTCCCACGGACTGATATTGCCGGGCGACGCGTGCACCAGGTTGGCATGGAACAGCAACACCGAGCCGGCCTTGCCGCGCGGCGCGACCATACCGCCTTCGTTGGCCAGGCGGGTGACCGTTTCCCGGTCGAGGGTCCACAGGGGATAGGACGTCGTCAACGTGTCGTGGCCGGCCTCGATGACCCCCGCTTTGTGGCTGCGCGGGATGAACATCAGCGGGCCGTTAAACTCGGTGACCTCTTCCAGGAACAGCGCGATATTCATGGCCCGGGGTTCGGGCATGAGATCGTCGCGCGCCCAGGTACCGTAATCCTGGTGCCATTGCCAGACATCGCCGTCGAAGGCGGCTTTGCCGTTGATCTTGAACTGATGGGTATAGACCGGCCCGTCGACCAGCTGCATCACCGGCTCGAGTAGGCGCGGATGGGCGCCCAGGCGACGGAAGGCCTCGTTATAGGTGTGCGCGGCAAAGGCGGTGCGCACCGCCTCGCCGTCTTTCTCGCGCCAGACTTCGTCGCGGCGCATGGCGAAGATTTTCGGTACTTCGCCCATCAGCACGTCGATTTCGTCCTGGGAGAAGACATCGGGCAGGAAGACCCAGCCTTCCCGGTCGAATTCCGCAAGCTGTTCGCTGGTCAGTTTCATGGCGCAATCTCCGCCGCGACGGGCGTTAGTTGTTAATATAGGCCAATTATAACCCAGTAGCGACGCGGCTGCGAGTACACAAACTTGGCCCGGGTCGAGTCGGTGCCCTAGAGTCACGCCCACAAGGCGTCTTGAACACAGAACTGGATTGAGCGGGTGGTATTAGAACTCATTGTGAAGGCCATCGAGCTGGCCGCCAACCCGTTCGCGCTGGTCGGCTATATCGGTCTCGGCGTCTACTCCCAGACCCTCTGGCAGGCGCTGAAATATGGGTTCCTGTGGGGCGTGGCGGTCTTTATTTTCACCATCGCCCTGGGCAACCCGCAACCGCTGCAATTCGACCAACTGGCGGTGCGCTTGGGCCTGCATGCTGTGGGAGCGCTCATCATCACGGTTGGGATGTTTTATCTCTACCGGATGTTGCGCAGCGGCAAAGGGGGCGGCCCGACCCGGACTAATGGCTCGCGGAAACCGCCGCCAAAATTGCGCCGGGTGAAATAGCGTCCCTAGGGCAAGTGCAGCAGCACCGGCAGGTAACCGATTTCCTGTAGCCAGTCGAAGCTCTCGACCAGCGGGTACAGCAGGGCGATCCACACTACATCGCGCAGGGTCAGGTAGAGGAAACGCGGCTGCACTTCGATCTTTTGCGGCTCGCTCCACAGGCGCGGGTTCGGCAACCAGCGCGGCACCTGTCGCAGATATTCCCGGTACGGCGCGCCGTAAGCCTCGGTCAGAGCTTTCTCTTCGCGCAATATGGTGGCGTGGTGATAGGCGATGAAAACCAGTTGGAACACCGCCGTGACGGTGAACATGCCGGTCAACAATCCGACGCCGGTGGCGCCCACGAAGCTGAAGACATAGAGCGGGTTACGGACCACCGAGAACGGGCCGGCCGATACCAATTCGTAGTTTTTGCGGCCGCCGATATAGGCCGAGCACCAGACCCGGCCAGCGATGCAAACCACCAGCAAGACGATGCCGGCGGATTCCAACGTTTCGTGCACCGGCCCGTCCAGCCGCCACAGGGATTGCAGGAACGGCAGGGCGGCGATAATCGCCAGCGCGACGAGCCGCATATTGCGCATACGGCTGCGCAGCATGCTCGAGCGGTCGACGACCACTGGTTCGTTGGCGGGCTGCGAAGTTTGGTTCATCCCGGGAGTATCCCGTACACAAGGAAGGTTAGCCAGTATTTCGGGGTGCATGCTGTCATGTGCGCGCTTCGGTCGCGCTAGCCGCGCTACTTGACCATCATTTCCGCCAGCGCCCCGTCTTCGGCGCGTCCGGTGGCCCGCAAGCCCTCGATCACGCCGGCGACGTCGGCGGCGGAGCGGTTCTGGCTTAGTTTGAACTTGCCCTCCAGCCGATCGATCGGAATTTCGAAGCCGACGATGCCTTTGAGCATGCCCTCGATATAGGCCGGCGGTTGGCCTGCCATGGTCCATGATGGCGACCGGCCGGTCTCGTGGCTGGCGACCAGGCGTTCCTGCTGGGCGCGGAGTTCTTCCGGGTCATCGACGATGCGCGGCGTGCCGTAGACGTGGACGACCGCGTAATTCCAGGTCGGCACCGCCGGGGCGTCGGGCGCGTACCAGGTCGGCGAGACGTAGCTGTGGGGGCCGTGAAACACCACCAACGCCTCGCCCTCGAAGCTTTGCCAATGGGGATTGGCCCGCGCCATATGGGCCTGAAGCGTGCCGTTGGGACCGTCTGTGCGGTCGAGCATGAAGGGTAGATGCGAG
>JBLHHE010000214.1:0-4909 GCA_047616465.1 Alphaproteobacteria bacterium | reverse complement strand
TCGAAGCCGTCGTCACGACCTCAATATGGGGACTTTCATCGAGGAATTTGCGCGTGAGACTGCGAACAACCGCCGAATCATCAACTACCAACACCTTAACAGTGGTTCTGTTAAGGGGCGCCTGCGTGGATACCTCAGCTAAACTCATGGTCGAACAGCCTTTTCGCCGCCGGAATTCCGGCGTACTCACGTACTCTGGTACTTGGAGAATAGGTCGCGAACGTAAAGGAGAGCTTAAATAACCGGCCGAATTTGCTTAACTTCTAGGCTGGGTAGATTTTCGTTAATATCGGTCGGATAGAGGGTCAGGCGCTCTTTTCAATCAACTGCCGTCCAGAATCCGTCAACTTGCAGACCAGCCAGTCGGGCTTGATCGGGTTCTCGAACCAGGGTTCGGCCCAGCCCTTGCGGATGCAACTTTTAATTGTACGATCGCTGATCTTCTGACCGTCCCGGTCGAATAGCGGCAATTTACCGCCCGGCTGCGATAGCCCCCGCAACAACCAGTCGCGCTGGGACGCGGATAGATTCCCAGGCCCCGTAACGGTTTCGCGGGAACGGAGGCGACGGCGGTGAGGCTGCAAGGCGACGACGTTGTCGCCCTGTCGCGGGCCGGGCTTATAACTGCGTACGGGCATATTTCCCTCAAAACAAACTGGTTGCCGACTTAAAACTAGACTGGCGCTGGGTGCAACCAATGGCAATCGTAGTGTAGAATGGCGACCGGGCCAAGTTTGAGCATATTACAGGGCGATGACTGCTGCCTCTTTGATATAATCAGGTCGAATACTGCTCTAAAGTAAGTCGTCACGGTTCGCGAAACCTTCGGGATTTGCTATAGTCGAGGCCGAATTTCAGCCAATATCGCAGCTAGGAATGGACAAAATCGATGAACGAAAAGGTCTGGAAAGTATATCTGTCGGGCGAAATCCACAGCGATTGGCGCGAGCAGATCGCCAATGGCATCGAGAAAGCCGGTCTACCGGTGGTCTTGAACGCCCCGGTAACGGTGCACGAAGATTCCGACGATTGCGGCGTCGCCATCCTCGGCAGTGAAGAGTCGGTATTTTGGCACGACCATAAGGGCGCGCTGCTCAATTCGGTTCGCACCAGCACGCTGATCGCCGACGCCGATGTGGTCGTCGTGCGTTTCGGTGAAAAATACAAGCAGTGGAATGCGGCCTTCGATGCCGGCTATGCCGCGGCGCTGGGCAAACCGCTCATAATCCTGCATCAGGAAGAGCATAACCACGCCCTCAAAGAGGTCGATGCGGCGGCAAAAGCCGTGGCGCGAGATCCCCAGCAGGTTGTCGAAGCCCTGGCCTACGCCATCCGCGGCGCCATGCCCCAGCAGTGGTACAGCAAGCAAGCGGCCGAGTAGGCTTAGTTCTTACTCCGCCGCCTTGGCCATGGCGTGATCCAGCGCCTGGTCTAAGTCGGCGATGATGTCGTCGACGGTCTCGATCCCCACCGATATGCGAACCACGTCGGGCCCGGCGCCGGCGGCGACGCGCTGCTCTTCGGTGAGCTGGCGGTGGGTCGTCGAGGCCGGGTGCAGGATCAGCGTCCTGGTGTCGCCCAGATTGGCCAGGTGAGAAATCAACTCGACGCTTTCGACCAGCCTTGTGCCGGCTTCGTAGCCGCCCTTGAGGCCGAAGGTGAACAGCGACCCCGGCCCCTTGGGCAGGTATTTCTTGGCGAGCTCGCGATAGGGGCTGGATTTCAGGCCGGCGTAGGAGACCCACGCGACCACCGGGTGGGCGTCTAGATACTCGGCGACCGCTTGCGCGTTTTCCACATGGCGCTCCATGCGCAGCGGCAAGGTTTCGATGCCGGTCAGAATCAAAAACGCGTTCATCGGCGCCAGTGTTGGTCCCAGATCGCGCAGACCAACCGCCCGCGCCTTGGTCGAGAAGCCAAAATCGCCGAAGGTCTCGTAGAAAGTGAGGCCGTGATAAGCGGGGTCGGGCTGGGTGAGGGCGGGGAATTTATCGTTCTGTGCCCAATCGAAGCGGCCGCTTTCGACGACGACACCGCCCATTGCGTTGCCGTGGCCGCCGAGGAATTTGGTCATCGAGTGAATGATGATATCCGCGCCCCAGTCGAACGGCTGGCACAGATAGGGGGTCGCTGTGGTGTTATCGACGATTAGCGGAATGCCGGCGTCGCGGGCGATCTCGGCGATCGGTTCCATATCGACGATGATGCCGCCCGGGTTGGCCAGCAGTTCGAGAAAGATCGCCTTGGTGTTTTCATCGATGGCATCGCGGAAATTCTCGGGTTCGCCCGGATCGACGAATTTGCAGTGCCAATCGAACTTCTTGAATGTGTGGGCAAACTGGGTGATCGAACCGCCATACAGCTTGCTTGAGGCGACAAAGTTAGCGCCCGGCTCGAGTAAATTGTACATGGCCAACATCTGCGCCGCATGGCCGGTCGACGTGGCGACGGCGGCCCGGCCGTTTTCCAGGGCCGCTACTTTTTCTTCCAGCGCCGATACGGTCGGGTTTCCGATGCGGGTGTAGATATAGCCAAAGGTCTGCAGATTGAACAAGGATGCCGCGTGGTCGACATCGTCGAAGACGTAGGCGTTGGTCTGATAAATCGGCACGTTGCGCGCCCCGGTCGCCGGGTCCGGCGACGCCCCGGCATGGATCGCCAAGGTCTCGAATCCAGGCGGTTTTGCGGGTTTATTGTCGTTTGCCATGGTCTTGTTCCTGTCGTCGGGTGGTACCCGTCAGTGGGCGCGGATTTGTTTCGAGCGGCGCGAGGTGAGCACCCGCGTATTAATGCCGCTCCAGCCAAGCTCGCCGCTAAAACGGCCGAATTCAATCTTTGGGCAGCGGTCCATGATGACCGTTAGGCCTGCATCTTCAGCTTTCTTGGCCGCTTCGTCGTTGCGCACCGTAAGCTGCATCCAGATGATCTTGGCGCCGATCTCGATGGCGTCGTCGACAATCGGCGGCACCCGGTCGGATCGTTGAAAAATATCTACCATTTCAATGGGTTCAGGAATGTCTTTAAGGTTGGCATAGACCATTTCGCCCAGCAATTCCTGGCCCGCCGCACCCGGATTTACCGGGATGATCCGAAAGCCTTTGGTCTGCAGATACTTCATCGCGAAATAGCTCGGCCGGTTCCAGTTGGTGCTGGCGCCGACCATGGCAATGGTATCGGTGTCGCGCAGAATGCGGCGGATCTGCCATTCGGGGTAATAGAGTTCTTCCATATGTTCGATCCCGTTACGAAAAGGCGGGTTTACGCCGTGCGCTGTAGCCGTGGCAGTTCGATCGCCGGGCAGCGATCCATGATCACGGTAATGCCGGCCGCCTCGGCCTTTGCGGTGGCTACCTCGTCGATCACGTCGAGTTGCATCCATATATAGGGCGCCCCCATCGCGATGGCATCGTCAACCACAGGCGCAACCTTATTGGAACGGCGGAAAATATCTACCAGATCGACCTTTTCAGGCAAATCCTGGAGGGTGGCGTAGACCTTTTCGCCATGGATTTCTTTACCGACCGCGTCGGGATTGACCGGATAGACTTTATAGTCGTTCTGCTGGAGAAAACGCATCACCCGCCAACTCGCCCGGCGTTCGCCGCGCGGACTGGCGCCGACCAGAGCAATCGTCTTGGTGTCGTCGAACAGCTTGCGCAGAACGTCGTCGGAATAGGAAAAGCAGCTCACTGGGGTCAGTCCTCTGCGTCCGGCTCGTCGCGGGGGGATTGATCCCATACCGGCGCCCTTTTTTCGATAAAGGCGTCGAAACCTTCAGCCGCGTCGCGGTCCATCACGTTGCGCGCCATCTCCGCGCCGGTGAAGGCGTAGGCATCGGTGATACCCATCTCGAGTTGGCGGTAAAAAGCTTGCTTGCCGAGGGTCAATCCATAGGCGCTCTTGGCCGCCAGTTTGTCCGCTAGCGCGTCGACGGTGGTGTCGAGTGCATTGTCTGGGACGACCTGGTTGATCAATCCAATTTGTTCGGCGCGGTCGGGATCGATGAAGTCGCCGGTCAGCAGCATTTCCATGGCGTGTTTGCGGCTGAGGTTACGGCCCACCGCGACCCCGGGGGTCGAGCAGAACAAGCCGTTATTGATGCCTGACGTTCCAAATTTTGCAGAGTGGGCTGCAACGGCCAGATCGCAGGTCGCCACCAACTGACACCCGGCCGCCGTTGCCATACCCTGCACCTTGGCGATCACCGGCTGGGGCAGGCGCAGGATCGACAGCATGACATTGCTGCAGGTTGCGAATAACTGATTTTGATAATCGGGTGTGTAATTGGCCCGCATGTCCTTCAAATTATGTCCGGTGCAGAACGCTTTGCCGTTGGCCGCCAGTACAACCACCCGCACCGAAGGATCGCCGGCGATGTCGTCGAGTGCAGATTGCAGAGCGCCCAACATCTCGCTCGACAATACGTTCATTTGCGCCGGCCGGTTGAGGGTCAAGGTCGCCACCGCGCCACGGTCTTCGCGCAGCAGGCGAGGGGCCGCGTCCGGTGTCTCTTCGATTGTCGCCGCGTCGCTCATAATCGTTCGTGCCACTCCCGTATCGCGATGAGTCAGATGGGACCAATTGGGCTGGCCGGCAATGTGCATTGCCAGGCGGGGCCGGTGCAAGCCTCAATATCGGCTATAATGGTACTATAATACCGCTACCGTAACCCTTTCAGAAAAAACACTATTTCCCAATTGACAGTCCGTTTTGACTGCCATAGAAACCCGCTGTGGTGTCCTTGGAAATGAGTCCTCGGCCCCTTAAAGACGGAATTCAATAAGATGCCCCTTCCGGCCCAAAGAACATATAGCGCTAAACCGACCGAGGTCGAAGCCAAGTGGTGGATCATCGACGCCGAGGATCTGGTCCTCGGCCGCATGGCCGTCATTGTCGCCGACCGGCTGCG
>JBLHHE010000213.1:0-4916 GCA_047616465.1 Alphaproteobacteria bacterium | reverse complement strand
GTTAATCAAAAGCCCCATCGATAGCAAGCGCGTGCCCCAGCCCGGGTGCGACATCGCCAAAAACACCTTATCGTCTAAAATGCTCGGTAAAGCATCTTGCCCGGACTCTTGCACATGGTTAACATCTCCCGCAAATACCTGGGGTTGCTTGGAAATTCTCGCGAGTGCCTAGCGTGGTCGCGATAGAAAGCAAGTTCCGTTACTAAGGGGCAAGAGAGTTGATGACTGGCAAACGAACGTGGGCCACCATCGCTGGTGCAGTAATGTTGCTGGCCGGTTGTGATTTTGTAGACGAGTCGTTGATTCCGACGCTGACCGGCGAAGATCCGGCGCCTAAATCGTCCGCGGTGCAACAGGTCTCAATTCCTGCCAGCGCAGCGGAACTCGGCGGCCAACCGACTGTCTCCGGCGGCTTGCCGCAACTGGGCGAAACGCGTTTTGAGCCGTCCGGCGTCACACCAGGCGAGGTGACCGGCACGGCCATAGGCCGACGGGTCGAACGCTTGCGTAACGACTTGATCGAGATGCAGCAAAGCGTGCGCGTCGATAATGTCGATTTGCAGGGTCTGCGCCAGGGCTCGATCTCGAATGCCAACCAATACCAGCAGCTTGTTGCCGGTATTCAGGCCAAACTTCAGGTCGGCACCACCCCCGGCAATCCCAATTTGGTTCGCGCCTGGAACGGCGCCCAAGCGACATTGGATCAAATCTCAGCCAATATCGGCCAGATGAACAATCTGGCGAACAAGGTCGCCAACGACAGTTCGCTGGCCTCGTTCATCCTCGAATCGGTGCAAGCCACCTTCGGCCTAACCGGCGCCGTCGATGCCGACCATGCCCAGCTCACCATACTCGAGGACGACACCAACCGCACCGTGGTGCTTATCGACCGGCTTCTCAATGAGCTCAACGAGGACGTTTCCCGGCAAACCAACTATGTCGGGCGCGAACGGGCCAACCTGACGGTCCTAAGCCTGGCCGTGAAGAACGGCGAATTGTTCGGCACCAGCCTCGCCAACCGGGCGTTTGCATCAGCCGGCGGCGTGGCCAGCCAACCCGCCCGTGTCGGAAATTTGGCGAACCGGCGTCCCCTCGTGGTCATTCGCTTCGACCGTGAAGACGTACCCTATGAAGAGCCCCTGTTCACCGCCGTCAGCGAGGCGCTCAACCGGCGCCCGTCAGCCGCGTTCGATCTAGTGTCCGTGGTGCCCCAGCGCGGCACGCCGGCACAGGTGGCGCTCAGCGCGAACAGTGCCCGGCGCAACGCCGAGCGCGTGCTGCGTAATCTCACCGCGATGGGTCTGCCGAGCGACCGGATCTCGCTCAGCGCAACATCGAGCAACGAGACCACCTCAAGCGAGGTTCACGTCTACGTCCGCTAGGGCTAGCGTGTAACCCGTAAAAGCATGCTTCGAGACGGCGCTCACGCGCCTCTTCAGCATGAGGCGTTTTTGGACATCCTGCATCCTCATCCTGAGGAGCGATCACAGATCGCGTCTCGAAGGATAAGAGGGATACCGCGCTAGATAGTGCCACCCTCGTCGTGCGGGTCTGCGCGGCTTTCGAGAATGCGGTCATACTCGACCAGCCGTGCGGCGATGCGCCCGAAAATCGAGTCCGGCGGATAGTTGCCGTCGGCGTCGGCGACCCCGGCGCTCTCGCCGGTGAAGAGTTCCAGACCTTCGGCCACGTTTTCGACCGACCATATGTGGAAGCGCCCGGCCGCCACGTCCGCGATGACATCGTCATCGAGCACCAGGCTGGGTTCGTTCGACGCCGGAAAGACCACCCCCTGGGTGCCGGTCAGCCCGCCGGTCTCGACACAGGTGCGATAAAAACCTTCCGCCTTGTGGGTCAACCCGCCGATCGCCTGAACCTCGCCGCGCTGATTGACCGAGCCGGTCACCGCCAAATCCTGACGCAGGGGTACCCCCGACAGATCGGATAATATGGTCAGGGCCTCGGCCAAGGAGGCGCTATCGCCCTCGACACCACCATAACTCTGTTCGAACGTGATCGACGCGTTGAACGACATCGGCACCCGGCGCGCGAACAATCCCGCCAGGAACCCCTGTATCACCATCGCCCCCTTCTGTTGGATGGGGCCGCCGAGCAGGGTCTCGCGCTCGATATTGGTGACGCCGCGCCGGCCGATCGAGGTCCGCGCGGTCACCCGGGCCGGCGCGCCAAACGCATGATCGCCCATATCGCGGACCGTCAGACCATTCACCTGGCCGACCACGGCGCCTTGCGTGTCGATCATCACCGTGCCGCGTCGGATGCTTTCGTGAATACGGTCTTCGACGCGGGCATTGCGGTTGCGCCGGTTGCTGCGCGCCGCCACCACCGCCGCGCGGCTAATCGGGCTGCCCATGCCGCCCTCGGTCAAATAGGCGGCTTCGTTGACAACATCCTCGATCAGCTCGAAGCGCGCCGACAGCTTGGTCCGGTCGAAGGCCAGCCGCGAGGCGTAGCCCAGCAGATATTGCAACGCGTCGGTCTGGCAGCTGGTGCCGTCGTGGCGCGCGGCGAAACCCTGGATCAGGGTGGCGTAACAGCTAACGCTTTGCGGCGTCGCCTCGAGGTCGGGATCGATCTCCGCCTTCACCTTGAAGTAGGCCTGAAACTCCGGATCGATCGAGAAGAAGGTGTAGTACCAATTCGGCGCGCCGACGATGACCACCTTCACATCGAGCGGGATCGGCTGCGGTTTTGGCGCGCCGGCGATCGGCACCCCACCGGCGCGGTGCATCTCCTCGACCCGGATCTGACCGTCCCGCAGCGCCCCTTTGAGCTGGACCCAGCTATCGCCGTTGGCGGCCAGGGCCTCGGCGCGCAGCACCAGGATGCCGCCACTGGCCTGATGCAGCGCACCGGGACGGATGAGCGCGAAATCGGTCTGCAACATGCCGCCGATCTGGCGGTATTCGATACGGCCAAACAGATTTGTATAGGTGGGGTTGGATTCCAAAACCACGGGCGGATGGGCGACGCCGCTATTATCGACGAACAGGTTCACCGCGTAGCGGTCCTCGGGCCGCTCGGCGGGCGGGCGGGCGTCTGCGCCATCGCTGGGCGGCGCTAGAAACGCAACGTAATGGTCGAGAACATCGGCCCGGAACGCAATGACCCAGCGGTTGAGGCTTGGCTGCTCGATGAATTTGGCGGCGAATTCGTCGAGCAGGCCATCGGTCGCGCCTTCGGCCACTTGCCGGTTGAGCTCGCGCATCCGCTCGGCGAATTGCGCCTGTTGACGCGCCGCGCCGCGGTTAATCTCGGCCAATCGTTCGCTGATCTGCTTGGCGGCGGCCTCGATGGCCTGGCGCTCGTCATCGGGCAATTGGCTGATATCGCGCGGCTGTTTGTCCTCGCCCAGGGACACCACCACAAGCCCCTGGGGCGACTGTACGATCGACAATCCCTGGTCCTGGGCGCCCTTGCGGGCGGCCTCGATTTCGCCATTTACGACGGCGCGCATTTTCTCGGATTCTTCCTGAACCCGCTGCTGATACTCTTCGCGCGCGAAGGCCTGGGTTAAGGCGTCGCGAAGCTGGGGAATAAGCGTCACCATCGCATCAAGCAGGGACAGGCCCACCCCCGCCGGGAGCTGCACGGCGATCGGCTCGTTGGAGAGCCGGAAATTATTCAGATAGACCCAGTCGCCGGGTTTTTTCTGACCGGTCACCGCCTCGCGCAGATACGACAGGGTGGTCGACATGCGGCCGCTGCGGTCCTCGCCGACGACGAATATGTTGAACCCCGGATCGCTGGCGATCAGGCCAAATTCCAAGGCTTCGCGCGCACGGGCATGGCTCGACAGCGAAAAAACATCGACCTCGCTGCCGGTCCCCGCCTGGGATACGACATGAACCGGCATTCCGGCCGCGGCGGCCTCAAGTTTCTTAGCGGACATAAAATTCCTCCCGGCAACTACACTATATTCTGGGCCGACGGTTTGCCATGACCGTTGGCACCCGCTTATATGGGAACTGGTTTTTTTAATCGCAAAAACAGAGGCGCGAATATTCTCATGGCTGTCGAACCACAACATGATTTCCCGGTTTCCTGGGAACAACTGCACCGTGACGCCAAGGCGCTGGCCTGGCGGTTATCGGAAAAGGGCCCGTGGAATCAAATTGTCGCGATCACCCGCGGCGGACTGGTGCCGGCCGCCATCGTCGCCCGCGAGTTGGAAATGCGCCTGGTCGACACCTTCTGCGTCTCGTCCTACGACCATCAGAACCAGGGAAGTCTGACCGTGCTCAAGGCCGTGCCCGGCGACGGCGCCGCCACGCTGATCATCGACGATCTGGTGGACACCGGAAACACCGCCAAGCTGGTGCGCGATATGCTGCCGAAAGCCCATTTCGCCACCGTCTACGCCAAACCGGCGGGCCGGCCCATGGTCGATACCTTCGTCACCGAGGTGAGCCAGAACACTTGGATCCACTTTCCGTGGGATCTCAGCCTGCAATTCGCCCGCCCGATCGCGGCAGTGGATTGAGGGTGAACGGTCGCGGGGGAAGACGGGGGCGGGGGCTGCTAATGTTTTGTTCTTAGCCATCTAAACTCGTGGATGTCGCGCACACTATGTCGCCCAACAGAACACTGATCTTGTTGCCTGGACTTGATGGCACCGGCCGCCTGTTCACACCGCTTCAAAAAGCTCTAGACCCGAACTTTCAGACACTCGTCTTTTCATATCCCCCGGACGACCAGCTTGGCTATGACGGGTTATGCTCGAAAGTCGAACGGGAACTACCTGAGACACCCTATGTCATCGTGGCCGAATCATTTTCCGGACCCATTGCCCTAGAGATCGCCTCTCGCAAACCGCCAGGGTTACAGGCTTTGGTTCTGAGTGCGAGCTTTGCGGAAAATCCCCGCCCGTGGCTGTCGTTTCTGCTCGGTGGTCT
>JBLHHE010000212.1:0-4928 GCA_047616465.1 Alphaproteobacteria bacterium | reverse complement strand
CTCAACGACTTCAGCAAGTCTCCTCTCCTAGACGCTTCTCTCCCAGCGAAACGACACACTAAAACGACGACAAGAAGACGACAAGAAAAGGCCCGGCTATCGCCGGGCCTTTTCAGTTTGAGGTGTAGTTTGAAGCGCCCAACACGTCGAATTGAAACTAAACACAGTACTCTCAGGTTCTTTATCGGCTCATACTATGTACAGTGGGGGATGACCGGCTATGTTCGCAAACGGCAATGGGAAGGCAAAGGGTCATGAACACCCGCCTCGGATCTAATCTCTATCGGGCCGGCCTAACAGCGGCTGCGATAAGTGTTGTCTATACCATCAACATTATTTGGATAGGTCAGAGCGGGGAGTCTTTTCTGCCTTTGCCCGAGCGATATATGTCGCGCGAAGAGATGCTCTCCTCGGTCGGAGTTGGGGTCGCGCTGTCATTGTTGTTTGGGGGCGGCGGTGCGGCGGCGCGATATTTTGTAAATAAGTCGGCCGAGACGCAGGCCGCTGCCGACAAGATGAACCTGGCCGAATCGTCCCGCCAGGCTGCCGGTCAACCGGACGACACCCCCGGCTAAACCCATACCCTAATCAGATTACGCGAATTATTTTCCGGTTCGCCGCTGTGGACGTGCACAGCCATGCGCGCCCCATCACACTTTGTGACTCGCGAGGCATTCCCTCCCGCTACTTTTTATGCACAATAATCGCGAACCTTCGAAAGAACTACGGCATTTAAGATTACGTCGCTGTGCTAGGGCGTAACTCAGGGGGAGAGGGATATGGCTGCTGCCGCCAAGTTCAGTCGGATCAATGGCTTCATTGACCGCATCGGCACAATCGAGACCCCATTTTCGATCGAACTACCCGATGGCGACAAGCGCGACATTGGCGACGGCGCGCCGCAATTCGATGTGGCGCTGCGCACAGACCGCGCGGTGAAGGCGCTGAGCTCGCTTGACGAGGCAAACATCGCCGAGGCCTATTTACAAGGCGATATCGATCTCGACGGCGACATGATCAGCCCGTTCGCGTTGCGCGCGTCGCTGGATGACCGCCACCCGATCGTCGCCGCGTGGCGGTTTATCCAGCCGCTGCTCTTCGGCCAGGTGTTTACCAATAAGGCGGCGATCAAGTCGCACTACGATCTCGATGCAAATTTGTTTCTCAATTTCCTCGATCCCGTTTTGCCGGCCTACAGCCAGGGCATTTACGAGAATGACGACGAGACCTTGGAGACGGCGCTACGGCGCAAATTCGAATACGCCACGGAAATGTGCGAGCTCAAGGAATCGAAACGGGTGTTGGAGATCGGCCCGGGATGGGGCGCGTTTGCCAGCCACGCGCTGCCGCAAGGCGTTGATTTCACCGGACTGACGATTTCCGAAGTGTCGCAGAGATTTATCAACGAGAAGCTCAGCGAGTACCGCGATAGTTTCAACATCCTGCTCGAAGATTTTTTACAATACGACCCCAGGGAAAAGTTCGATTCGATCGTGATCATGGGGGTGATCGAGCATTTACCCAACTATGAACGGGTCTTGAAGAAGTTCGACCATTTGCTGAAGCCGGGCGGGTTGGTGTTCCTCGACGGCAGCGCGGCGCGCAAGAAGTACGAGCTATCGACCTTCATGGTCCGCTACATCTATCCCGGCAACCATTCGTTTCTGGTGCTCGACGATTTCGTCAACAAAGTCGCTAAGACGGACTTCGAGGTGCTCGAGATCCAGAACGACCGCCACAGCTATTATCTGACCTTCAAGCAGTGGGCGGAGAATTTGGAGAAAAACAAAGAGACGGTGATCCGTAATTTCGGCGAATTCGAGTACCGCCGTTTCCGCCTGTATCTGTGGGGTGCGACCTATGAGTTTTTGTCGCGCAATCTCGATTGCTACCGCATGGTGCTCTACAAACCAAAGTCGGCCTAGAAGCCCGTACGATTCCTATCAGACGTTCGGCAGAACGGCGACGATTTCGGTTTCCCATGGCGTGCGGTCCTTGCCCGATTGGGGCCGGATCGTCATGGAAACCCGCTCGCGTTCGTCTGAGTTCATGCGGTTGAACAGAAAATCGCGACTGTTGTCCGGATAGTCCGCCCGGTAGAATTGCGTCGTCAGGGCGGGCCGCCCGTCAGCCCTTATCTTGGCGTGAATGTGCGGCGCCCGACCGGGATAGGGGACCGGCACGATGGTGCGGAACCTAAAGCGGCCGTTGCCGTCGGTAGTCGTTCTTCCGAAACCCTGAAAAGCCGCGTCGCGTAGCTTTGGTCTGGGGTCACCCGGATGCCGGTATACGCCATTGGAGTCGCACTGCCAGATTTCCACCGCCGCGCCGGTGATGGGCCTGGCCTCGATATCGGTCACGATGCCGCGAAGCTCGAGAATTTCGCCGCCGGCCTCTCGCACCATGCTGTCGATGCGCACAAGATCGTTGTCGTGATCCGTCGGAATCTCGACCGGGTAGAACGGACCTTCCGCAGCCAGCGGTGTTGGCGCCGTGGCGGCCCACGCGGGCCCTATCGCGAACAGGGTCGGGGCTGCGAGGATTAATCCTCTCCGGGTAAACGTCATGGCAAATTCTCCCCTCAGTGGTGAGCACTTATTTGCTCTTCAGAGATAGGAAACCTTTGCCCGGGCGCATCGGGCCGCGGCGGTCAAATTTAGGTGAGGCGCCCGGAAACTACCCGTCGATCACCGCGGTCACGTCGATCTCGACTAGCGCGCCCTCGATTAGCAAGGCGCTGGCGCCGATGCAGGTGCTGGCGGCCGATCCGCCGTCGCCGTAGAAGGCATTCATGGCGCCGGAGATAACCGGGCGATGATCCAACTGCATATCGAGCACGAAAATGCGCTGGCGGACGACATTGGCGGGTGTGGCCCCTACTTCGGCCAAGGCCAACTTGATGTTCTCGAAGATATAGTTCATCTGACCGCCCAGATCGCCCGGCGCAACCAACTCGCCGTTGGCGTCCGACGCCACCAGGCCGGACACATGAATGGTCTTGCCGCCCTCGCAGGTCACCAGGCTGGTGAAATGGGGTTTGTTGTGAAGATGGCTGGGGCGGAAACGTTCGATTTTGGCTGTCGTATCGGGTATTGCGGGCTCCTGGATAAGAGGCACGGGGGGCGTGGGTATTATCTCCTAACGTAAGGCTACAGACATTGGTTGGCTAATCGTGGCAAAACGTTGGCGGGACAAGTCGTAACAATTAGCCCTCGAATTAAAGGTCACAGGCCATGCCAGAATTTGAACTTTACAATGCCCCTCAGTCGATCTGCAGCCACAAGGTGCGCTTTGCGCTGCACGCCAAGGGCCAGGTGTTCGACGAGCATAAGCTGGACCTGTTCTCGGGCGATCAGCTGACGCCCGAATATCTGGCGATTAATCCCAATGGGCTGGTGCCGACGCTGATCCATAACGGCGCTAACATCATCGATTCCCTGGTTATCGTTCAATATCTCGACGAGCTGTTTCCCGAGCCCGAGCCGTTGGTGCCGCAAGACCCGGTCGCGCGCGCGCGCATGCGATCGCTGATGGCCTACATCGACGAAGTGCCGACGCCGGCGGTGCGGGTGCCGTCTTACAACATGGCCTTCCTCGTCCATTTTCAAAAGATGCCGGAAGACGAGTTTCTGGCGATGGCGAACGCCAAGCCGCTGCGCAAGGAGTTCCTGCTGAACTTCGGCCGGGTGGGGTTTCCGGAAAAGGCGTATGGCGAGGCCATCGATCGCCTCGCCCGCTCGCTGGTGCGTATGCAGGCGGAAATCGCCAACAGCGGCGGGCCCTGGTTCCTCGGCGACACGTTGACCATTGCCGATATTGCCATGATGCCGGTGATCGTGCGCCTCGACGACCTGAGCCTGCATCATATGTGGGACGACAAGCCCGAGATTTCCCGCTGGCTGGAGACGATCCAGGCGCACCCGGCCTACGCGCCGACCTTTTATCACGGCTCGCTGCTGACCGAGCAATACGCCCATTTGCGGGCGCAATAGGCCGCGCTGCCTATCGGGCGCGCGTCCGGTTTTTTGAAGAATAGTTATTAACCATAATCGAGAATTGAAAAAAAAATCTGAATGAATAATTCAAATTTATAGAAAACAAAGGGTACACACAGTAATTAAGGTTAACGAATTGAATTAACGATTGTTAAAAATACAATTTAATCTAATATTGTTTGAAATACTCCGAAAATAGTGGAATTCTGATCGCTCAATACTCGAACTTATAGAGGTCGAAATGAGCACAGTTACCTGGACGAGTGAGAAACAAGCTGCCACAGCCCGTCATTCTCTACTGCGACGGCTCGCCTATGGGCCGGCTCTGATTTTGGCCCTTGGCCTCGGTGCTTCCGGTGTGTTGGTTGGCGCCTTGCTGTTGTCGCCGATTTTCGGATTTTAAGGTAGCCGCTCGAAACAAAAGAGATCGAACCATGATAAATACGCAACCATTGTCCTATCGCGATCGCGCTGCCGTGGAGGCCCATCGCCGTGCAGTGTCGATTGGCGAACTGGCCTACGATGCCTGGCTCGCGGCGCTACGCGCCTATGGCGAAGACAGTCCGACCGCCCGCCTGCGGGTCAACCAAGTCCTCGCGGCATAGCCCTAAGGCTACGGCGTCTATTCTCCTTTAAGCGTCCCCTTAGCGGCCATCGCAGGATGGTGGCCGTCTACAAACAGGCCCTGACACTGTGCCCCCAAACATGGGATAAAAGGCACACAAAAATAAAAAGGGCAGGGACGTGACAGTTAACGATATCCCGATCAATGGTCATTGCGGCGAGGGTTTCGCCGAGGTGCGCGCCGAGTTCGAGCGCAACTTCGCCGAACGCGGCGAGGTGGGCGCGGCGGTGTGCGTCTATAAGGGCGGCGAGAAGGTCGTCGATTTATGGGGCGGTCATCTGGACCTGCAGCGCACCCGACCGTGGGAC
>JBLHHE010000211.1:0-4940 GCA_047616465.1 Alphaproteobacteria bacterium | reverse complement strand
CCCGCCGCTGACCAGTTTGGTCTCGTCGTGGGGCTCTTTTTTATCTTCCAACGCCCTAGCCCTCTGATTCGATCTGGGTATCGTCGCTGCCACCCCATTCGGTCCAAGACCCGTCGTAGATTGCCCAATTGTCGCGTCCGATCAGGTGCATTCCCAGGCCGAGGATACAAGCGGTAATGCCAGACCCGCAGGTCGTGACGACCGGTTGCACCCCGGTGGCGCCTTGGGCGTCGAAGGCGTTGAGCAAGTCGGTGCCGGAGACGAACGCGCCATTCTTGGTGTCGACGATTTCGGCGTAGGGCAAATTACCCGAGCCGGGGATATGGCCGGGCACCACGCCGGGACGAAATTCCGGCTCGTTGCCGGCGAAGCGGTTGGCGGCGCGCGCATCGAGGACGAGCTCGCCGCCGCTCTCGATGTTGGCCATTATTTGTGCCTTCGAACGCACCATGTTGGCGTTAAATAGCGCCTCGAAACGGGCCGCCGCCGGAGAGGGTATCTCGGCGCTGACCGGTCGTCCCTCGTTCTTCCAGGCGGTAAAGCCGCCGGTCATGACGGCGACATTGTCATGGCCGAAGGCGCGGAACATCCACCAGACCCGCGGCGCCGAAAACAGGCCATCGGCATCGTAGACGATTACCCGCTGGTCATTGGCGATGCCCATCGCCCCTACCGCGTCGGCGAACGCCTCGGCTGTTGGCATCATGTGAGGCAAATTGCTGTCAGGATCGGAGATCGCATCGATGTCGAAATAGACCGCGCCGGGAATATGGCTGCTGTCATATTCCTCACGACCGTTACGCCCGGTCGGGGGGAGGTGCCAGGTGCCATCGACAATACGAACCTGCGGGTCTTCTAAATGGCTCGCGACCCAGGTGGCATCGACCAGCGCATCGTCATTTACATAGGACATTGGAAAATCCTTATAAGAGTTTGTTTTAATTATTCATTCAATGAAACAGTAACGCGTCTATTCTGGCGGCCTTTTTTCTCGATCTTGGTCACGGTGACCGGGCCGATTTCACTGGTTTGCGCTACATGGGTGCCGCCACAGGGTTGCAGGTCGTGACCCTCGACACGGATCAAACGAACCTGGCCGGCGCCGGTCGGCGGCTGCACGCTCATGGTCTTCACCAACTCGGGCTGGGCGGCCAGTTCGGCGTCACTGATCCATTCGGTCGTGACCGGTTTATCCGCCTTGATCAGGCGGTTGAGTTCGGCTGTGATCTCGTCCTTGTCTAGACCGGCCTCGGGAATGTCGAAGTCGAGCCGGCCCTTGCCGTCGCCCACCTGGCCGCCGGTCACCGGATACTCCAGCACCGACGACAAAAGATGCAGGCAGGTATGGACACGCATATGGCGGTGGCGACGGTCCCAATCCAGATCCAGGGTCACGCGGTCGCCCACTGTTGGCACGGGGCTGCCTTCGGCGGGGACGTGGACGATGGCGTCGTCGCCGTCGTCGGGGCCGCCCTTGACGGTGGTGGCGATGGGTATTTCGCCCCCATCGGATAATTTGAGGACGCCGCTGTCGCCGGGCTGTCCGCCGCCGGTGGGGTAAAACACGGTGCGGTCGAGGATGATGCCGCCGCGCTCGTTAACGGCGACGATTTGCGTCTCGCAACTGCGCGCGTAGGGGTCGCTGCGAAAGAGCGGCTCGGTCGTCATGGCGCTTTACTTAGCCACCCAGGGCGGCAAGGGCAGTCCCTTCCCTTGCAAAAAATCGACATTGAAGATCTTCGAGGCATAGCGGTGGGCACCGTCGCACAGCACCGTGACGATGGTATGGCCGGGGCCCAAATCCTTCGCCATGCGGATGGCGCCGGCGACATTGACCCCGCTCGACGTGCCCAGGCTCAAGCCTTCCTTGGTAATCAGGTCGTAGAGAACCGGCAACATTTCCGTATCGGGGATCTGGTAGGGCATATCGACAACCGCGCCTTCCAGGTTTGCCGTGATGCGGCCCTGGCCGATGCCCTCGGTAATCGACGACCCCTCCGATTTCAGCTCGCCGTTGACGTAGTAATTATATATCGCCGCCCCCATAGGATCGGCGAGGCCAATCTGAACGTCGGGGTTTTGCTCTTTCAGATAAGCGCCAACGCCGGCCAGCGTGCCGCCAGTGCCGACAGCGCAGATGAAGCCGTCGAGGGTGCCGTCCGTCTGCTGCCATATCTCCGGCCCGGTGGTTTCGTAATGGCCGCGGCGATTGGCGACGTTATCGAATTGATTGGCCCAGATGGCGCCGTTCGGCTCTTTCTCGTTCAGCTCCTCGGCCAGGCGGCCGGAATATTTGATGTAATTATTGTCATCTCTGTAGGGCGCGGCGGCCACTTCGATCAACTGGGCGCCGGCCTGGATCAGGGCGTCCTTTTTTTCCTGGGTCTGGGTTTCCGGAATGACGATGACCGTGCGATAGCCGCGTGCATTGGCGACATGGGCGATGCCGATGCCGGTATTGCCGGCCGTGCCTTCGACGATGACGCCGCCGGGCTTTAAGGTTCCGTTCTCTTCCGCGTCCTTTATAATCGCCCAGGCCGCGCGGTCTTTGATCGAGCCCGCCGGATTGAGAAACTCGGCCTTGGCGAGGATCGTACAACCCGTCGCCTCGGAAGGCCCGTGGAGGCGAAGCAGCGGTGTGTTTCCGATAGATCCGACAATGCCGTCGCGCACATCCATTACGCTACCTTTTGTGTAGTCTTTGGGTTTCTACAGTTCGAGCGCAGACTAACCACGGCTACATAAGCCCGCAAGGCTCCGGGTCAATGGTTTTACCGCTGGCGAGGTTGGCGGGCGGATGACGCTTTGCGTTGTTCCTACCGAACGCGGTTCTCGGGACCGCGGCCGCGAAAGGCGTCGACGAAAAACGATGCCCGCACATCGATTTTGGGGAGTTCCAGCCGGTGCTGCCACGAGGTTAAAACGATGCGCTCGCCCAATCCTTCATGGGGAACGGCGATTACCCCGTCCCACGGGCCTGAATATTTGTCGGTCCAGCTGCGGATCAGGCTCATCGCGGCATCGGCGGGTTCGTCGTAATAGATAACAATATTGCCGTGTTCCAAAGAGTGGACCAGGCGTTCCGAGGGTAGGGGATCGTTGTAGAAGCCAGGCGTGATCGGAGAGGGATCGTGAGGGCCCGAAGTCGGGAACTCGGCGCCATAGTCGACCGGTCCCTGGATATGTTCGCGGCCCAGGGACTCTTCGCGCTGGATGTCCTTGAAGGCCGGATGATTGGCGTCGTATTGAAACAGCTCTTCGTTGCCCGTACCCTCGGCCATTTGTGCCTCCGCAGCCGTGACCGGCAGCATCAGACTGAGCGCCGTTAGGAACGCGGCTGGTAAAATACGTGAAACCATTTCTGTTCTCCGTTGGTGCGCCAGGGGCGCCAATTAGGGGTGCAATCTTATGTCGGCGCGGATCATAACGGGCCGACCCGTAACAGGCCAAGACGAACTGGGCGCAAATTGTGGTGTTCTCTCATTTCCGCTTTTCCGCCGGGGCCGGTAGACTTTGTAAAACTTTGAATCCGCCGTCTCAGACCCATAGATATAGGAATGTATAATGAAAACCGAGAAAGTGTCGTTTCCGGGGCATTTCGGTGAAACCTTGGCGGCGCGCCTCGATGCGCCCGACACACCACCGCGCGCCTATGCTCTTTTCGCCCATTGTTTTACCTGCACTAAAGATATTTTCGCGGCATCGCAGATTGCCCGGTCTCTGGCGGAGGCAGGCGTGGCGGTGCTTCGGTTCGACTTTACCGGTTTGGGCCATAGCGACGGCGAGTTTGCTAACACCAACTTTTCTTCGAATGTCGGAGATTTGATCGCTGCCGCCGATCATATGCGAGCGAACTACGCCGCCCCGGCGTTGTTGATCGGCCATAGTTTGGGTGGGGCGGCGGTGTTGGCCGCGGCCGGCGATATTCCCGAATGTAAGGCGGTGGTCACAATCGGCGCGCCGGACGATCCAGGCCACGTCGCCCATCTATTCGGCGATTCCGCCACCACAATCGAAGCCGCCGGGGAAGCCGAAGTGTCGATCGGCGGACGGCCGTTTCGCGTGCAGAAACAATTTCTCGACGATATTCGCGAGCAAAACCTCGATGACCGGATCGCCAATTTGCGCAAAGCCCTGTTGGTGATGCACAGCCCGGTCGATCAGATCGTCGGCATCGCCGCCGCCGGGGCAATCTTCGCCGCGGCCAAACACCCGAAGAGCTATATTTCGCTGGATAGCGCCGATCATCTGATGTCGAACCGCGAAGACGCGGTCTATGCGGCGACTGCGCTGGCTGGTTGGGCCAGCCGATACTTGCCGGCCGCAGAGTTACCTGACGCGGCGGGCGTATCGGCGGGCGAGGGCGAGGTTGTGGTGGGTGAGACCGGCGAAAATCCGTTTGCCCAGGCCATCGCGGCCGGGCCGCACCGCTTACGGGCGGACGAACCGCCCCGGGTCGGCGGCGGCGATACCGGGCCAACGCCCTACGGCTTGCTGCTGGCCGGGCTCGGCGCCTGCACCTCGATGACCTTGCGTATGTACGCCAACCGCAAGAACCTGCCGTTGGAGCGGGTCGTGGTGCGCCTGCGTCACGACAAGATCCATGCCGAGGACTGCGCCGAATGCGAGACCACGGGCGGCAAGATCGACCGCATCGAACGCATTATCGAGTTGACCGGCGATCTCGACGCGGCGACCCGTCAGCGTCTGCTCGAGATTGCCGATAAATGTCCGGTTCACCGCACCCTCGAAAGCGAGAATTTGATCGTGACGGAGCTGGCGAGCTAAGCCGGTCTGATCGACTGTCGCGTTAGACCCGCCCTGCAGGCATCGCGGGCAGGGCAATCGCATATGGCGATCTCGCCCTTCGAGACTCCGCCCTATGGGCGGCTCCTCAGGGTGAGGACACCTGGATAATTAGTAAATTTACTCATCTGGAG
>JBLHHE010000210.1:0-4961 GCA_047616465.1 Alphaproteobacteria bacterium | reverse complement strand
GGCGGCGCGTTTGAGGGCCTCATCGATGGTCCGCCCTATGACGAATTGGCCGCCCATCATCCGCATGGAGCGCCGCACCGCCTGGCGGATCACCGGTTCGCCGACCCGCGCCACTAACTGGCCGACGCTGGGAAGACCGCCCCGCTCGTCGGTGAAACTGTCCTGAACCACCCGGCCCGATAACATCAGGGCCCAGGTCGAAGCGTTGACGAACCAGCTATCGCTGTTGCCCAAATGGTTTTCCCATTCCGCACCGCCGAGCTTATCGGCGATCAGCCGGTCGGCGGTGTCGGCGTCGGGCACCCGCAATAGCGCCTCGGCGAGGCACATCAGCGCCACACCTTCCGGCGTGGTCAGCTCATATTCCTGGAGAAAATCGTCGAGGCCGCCAAAACGCCGCCGCGCCGCGCGCATACCCTCGACCAGCCCCTTCGCGTGGATAGCGATGGCGTCCCGGTCCCCCTGCTCGAACGGAACCTGCGCCATCAACGCCTGGACGCAAGCTGTCTCGTCCCCGCGCAGGGCCTGACGAACGGCGAGCCTCAACGCATCCTGGGTCTTTGCGTCAGACATTGGCCCTCGCGTTCTAAATCACCGGCGAACGGCCGCCATCGACATTAATGCCGCATCCGGTCACGTAAGACCCGGCATCGGATACGAGAAAACAGGCCATATTGGCGAATTCCTCGGCCTCGCCGAACCGCCCCATCGGTAATTCGTTTCCCCTCGCCGCTATAAATTCTTCGTACGATTTCTCCGGCGCAGTGGCCTGATGACGGCGCTCATGCTGGCCCGACTTGATCAGCCCCACCAACAGCGCGTTGACCAAAATATTGTTCGGCGCCCCCTCGGCTGACAGAACTTTGGTCAAGGCCATGCCCGCGGCGCGGCTGACCGATGTCGGCGCACTATTCGCACCTGGTGTCTTAGCACTGACGGCTAATACATTGATAATTCTACCCCATTTTCGGTCAGACATTCCCGGCATGGCGAGCCGGGAAAGGCGAATGGCGGCGAAAAGTTTAAGGTCGAGATCGGCTTGCCACATCTCATCGGTAATATCTTTAAAGGGGCCGAAGGCGGTCGCCCCGGCATTGTTGATCAGAATATCGACCGTTCCCAACGAGCCGGCCACATTGTCCCACATGGCCTGAACTTGAGCCGCATCGGAGACGTCGCAGCTCACGGTCTCGACCCGAACCTGGGTACCCGTTACCGCATCGGCAATTTCGCGCTGCGCCTCTTCCAGTTTGCCGGGGTCGCGCGCCACCAGCACCACATTGGCCCCGGATTCGGCAAATTTGCGCCCCATGGCCCGGCCCAGCCCTTCGCTGCCGCCGGTAATCAACGCCGTTCTGCCGTCTAAGCGAATATCCATCAAAGTCTCCGTAATAGTGGGCCATGGTTCATTGGGTACAGGATACTTCCTTTGACATCCCCGCACGAGTGCGGACAATGGCGCGCACGGCAAAAAGCAAGGATGCCCGTTGATGGCGCGTACAGATCGTTTCCATACGTCCCATTGGGGCACATTCACCGCGGAAGTTGAAGACGGCCGGCTTGTGGGGGTTCACCCCTTCGCCAAAGACCCGGATCCATCGCCGATCATCCACTCCATGGTCGATGCCGTGTACGATGAGAGCCGGGTTACAAAGCCGATGATCCGCAAGGGCTGGCTCGATCATGGCCCCGGCGGGAATCGCCACGCGCGCGGCGCCGAACCCTTCGTCGCGGTGCCATGGGACGAGGCCCTTGATATGGTGGCCGCCGAGATCGAGCGCGTGCGCACCGATCACGGCAACCAAGCGATATTCGGCGGTTCTTATGGGTGGTCGAGTGCCGGCCGGTTCCATCATGCCAAAACCCAATTACAGCGCTTCCTGGGCACTGTCGGCGGATTTACCACCCAGGTCCACACCTATTCGATTGCCGCCGGTTACGCGATTTTGCCTTATGTTCTGGGTAGCGCCCAGGCCGCAATGGCCGAAGCGACAACCTGGGATTCGATCGTCGAGAATTCGGAACTGGTCGTCGCTTTCGGCGGCATTCCCATGAAAAACACGCAAGTATCATCGGGTGGCCCCGGCCAACATGTCGCCGGTCCGTACCTCAAACAGGCTCGCGAGGCAGGGGTCGAGTTTGTGAATGTGTCGCCAATCCGCGACGATGCCGGCGATTTCCTAGACGCCGAATGGCTCTCCCTGCGGCCGAACACCGACATGGCCCTGATGCTGGCCTTAGCCCATACGCTGGACAGCGAAGACCTGGCCAACCAGGAATTTCTCCAAACTTACTGCGTCGGCTATCCGCGATTTGCCCGCTATCTGCGCGGCGAAGACGATGGTCAGCCGAAAGATGCCGACTGGGCGTCGCCGATCTGCCAGATCGACCCCGATACGATCCGCGACCTCGCCCGGCGCATGGCATCGAAGCGCACCATGATCAACACCAACTGGTCGCTGCAGCGCGGCGATCATGGCGAACAGCCGTTCTGGATGACCGTAGTACTGGCCGCCATGCTGGGCCAGATCGGCCTGCCGGGCGGTGGTTTCGGGTTCGGGTATGGCAGCATGGGCAATATCGGCAATCCACGACGCCCGGTACCCGCACCGATGCTGCCCGCCGGCGAGAACCCCTGCGATAGCTGGATTCCCGTGGCGCGAATTTCCGATACGTTGCTGAACCCCGGCGGTATCTATGATTTCGACGGCAAGCAACGCACCTATCCCGATATCCGCCTGGTCTATTGGTGCGGCGGCAACCCATTCCACCACCATCAGGACCTAAACCGCCTGGTCGAGGCGTGGCAGCGGCCCGAAACCATCATCGTCAACGAGCCCTGGTGGACGGCGACGGCTAAGTTCTCCGATATCGTTTTGCCCTCAACGACGACATTGGAGCGCAACGACATCGGGGCCACATCGCGCGACCGTTTCATACTGGCGATGGAGCAAACCATCGAGCCGCTTGGCGAGGCCCGCCACGATTACGATATATTCTGCGGCCTGGCCCGGCGTATGGGCACCGAGGCGTCGTTCACCGAGGGCCGTGACGAGGCGGACTGGCTGCGCCATCTCTACGACCGCGCCCGCCAACAAGCGGCGGAGCGGGACGTAACCCTACCGTCATTCGATACATTCTGGAGCGAGGGCCATATCGAGGTGTCCCACCCCGACGCGCCCCACGTTATGTTTGCCGACTACCGGGCCGACCCCGATCTGTTTCGGCTGTCCACGCCGTCGGGCCGGATCGAAATATTTTCCGAGGCAATCGATGGCTTCGGCTACGACGATTGCCCCGGCCACCCGACCTGGATCGAGCCGGTCGAATGGTTGGGTGGCGATGTCGCCGCGCGCTATCCATTGCACATGATTTCGAACCAGCCGCGCACCCGTCTGCACGGACAGATGGATAACGGCAAGATCAGCCGCGACAGCAAGATCCAAGGCCGCGAACCGGTATGGATTCACCCGGACGACGCCGATGCCCGTGGCCTGACCACCGGCGAAATTGTGCGCCTGTTCAACGATCGCGGCGAATTACTCGCCGGCGTTGTGGTCACTCCCGAGGTGAGGCAGGGCGTCGTACAATTATCGACCGGCGCCTGGTACGATCCGGCCGATGCAAGCACGGCCAACAGTTTGGACAAGCACGGCAATCCCAATGTGCTGACCCTGGACAAGGGCACGTCGCGCCTGGGCCAAGGCCCGATCGCCCACAGCACCTTGGTCGAGATCGAGAAATATGAGGGCGCCCTACCGCCGGTGACCGCCTTCAAACCACCGCCAATCGTCGAGCGCTAAATCCGCGTAGAATCCCAGCTCAATCGTCGCCGGTGCCTGTGTCGGGTAGATTGTCTTGGGCGGGACGCGGGTGGAAGCTGTCATAGAGCTCGGGTCGTTGCCATTGGGAGAGCAGGCCCGCCTTGGCCCCGTTCATGCCTCCGGACGTAACCTCATCGTTTAGGCTGCGCAATTCACGCACCCGTTCCAGATCGACATCGATCACGTACATACCAGCAACGGTGCTCTCGAATAAAATTTCTTCCGGCGTCGCCACCATCGCCAACCCCTGCTGATCGGCGGAGAACAGGTTTTGCGTGGTAACGGTAATGGCAAGATTCTCAATCGAGCGGGACCAAATAAGATTACGCCACGTGGCCCATAATTTCTGCTTATCGACGCCACCGGGAAGGAAAATAATCTCAGCGCCGCGCAGCGCTAGCGCGCGCGACACCTCGGGCACATAGACCTCACTGCACATGGCGAGGCCGACCCGGCCATGAATGGTGTCGAAGACCGGAAATTCATCACCCGGTACGTACTGAAATTCCCAGTATCCGCCGCCGGTATAAATCCACGGTCCCGGGGGGTGGGTGCGTTTATAGGCGCCTGGGTTGCGCCCATCAGGATAGGCGAGCATCAATAAATTATGCGCCGTCGCCTCGGCATCGCTGATCGGCTGCAACGTACCGAACTGAACATGGACGCCATATTTAGCGGCAGCTTCCGCGATCTGCTCGATTGGGTTGTAAGTGGCCGGCATTCGCCACGGCCCAGGATAGGACTCCGGGAATGCGACAAACTCAGCGCCTTGTTCGGCGGCCTGTTTGACGTAGGCCACAGCGTCCGCCACATTTTTTTCGTCGTCGGGCGGCCGATGCGCCATCGGCTGGACAACCGCAATTTTGAAACTCACGGCACATCTCCCAATTTGACTTAATGATCAATTCGAGCGCGTATCACGGTCGGAAAACTACGCGCAACAAGAGCGACCCTCCGCAAACCAATTACTAGTTGCTAAAGCGGACGGCCATCAAATTATAGGTACGCTCGGCGTGCGCATCGGCTAACCGGCACGATTTCTCGACATCGCGCGCCACAGCGGCTTCCAACATTTGCCTGTGTTCCTCGTGCGCGCCATGTTCCTGTTCATCGTCCAGCATGACAAGGCGCCGATAC
>JBLHHE010000209.1:0-4971 GCA_047616465.1 Alphaproteobacteria bacterium | reverse complement strand
GTGTCTGGCAGGCAATCCATGGTAATTCCGGATGAGTTTTACGCCAGCACCTAAAACGTGATGGGGCGAAGCGTGCGGGCGCGGGCGGCGGCGATACCGCCGCCAGTGGCAGGATTTCTGCTAATCGTGCTGGCCAGCGCGTTGTTCGCCGCCATGCTCAACACCATTCGCTTTGTGACGGTTAGCGAGGGTATCCATCCCTTCGAGGCGGCATTTTTCCGCAACCTGTTCGGCATCATTGTCTTTATTCCCTGGTTCCTGAAGAACGGATTCACCGGGCTGCGGACAAAATATTTAGGCATGCATCTCGGCCGGGCCGGGTTGAACACGGTCTCGATGCTATCCTGGTTCACAGCGCTCTCCCTGATGCCGGTCGCCGACGCCACGGCGTTGGGCCTGATGGGGCCGGTGTTCGTCGCCGTGTTGGCTATGATATTTCTCGCCGAGCGGGTGGGGCCGCGGCGCTGGTTCGGCATCGGACTGGCTATGGCCGGGGGCTTGATCATCATCCGGCCCGGATTTTCCGAGGTTGGCTTGGGCACCTGGCTGATTCTTTTTGCAGCCGTCATTGCGGCCAGTTCTAAGCTGATGGCGAAAGTTTTGTCGGGCAAGGAATCGGCCGCGACCATCGTCGCCCTGCTGACCGTTCTCATGGTGCCGATCACCCTGGTGCCGGCGCTGTTCGTCTGGCAGACGCCAACTTTGTATCAACTTATCTTTCTGGCCTTGATCGGCGTGTTCGGCACATTCGGCCATTTGCTGTTCGTGCAGGCCTATAAGATGGCCGATATCAGCCTGGTCGAGCCGGCGATTTTCACCCGCATGATATGGGCGGCGCTGATCGGCTTTGTGTTATTCGCCGAGTTCCCCGATATGTGGACCTGGATCGGCGGCGGGGTAATCGTCGTCGGCACCACCTATATTGCGCGCCGCGAAGCCGTGCGCGGGGTCAAAAAAGTGCCGGTCGCGGAAGCGCCGGTGGGGGACTAGATGTCTACGCTAGCGAGTTGCCGTAGCGCCAGCGGGTGATGCGGATTTGGCCGAACACCCCGCCCGCGGCCATGGGTTCTGCGGCGACCAGGGCTTCGGCGGCGGCGCGGTCGGCCACCTCGATAAGAAACAGGCTGCCCTGAAGTTCGATCCCATCGTCGCCGCGCAGCGGGCCGTGGGCGATGTAGCGGTCGATGATCGAGCCCTGATAGGTGTGGTGCGCCGCCGCGGTTTTGGCGCGCCGCTCGGCCACGTCGGGGCCGTCGATGCATTCGGCGACGAACAACTGCATATTCGGGTCGGGGGCGCGGTCGCCGTAGCGTAGGCGCTTACTACTGACGAAGCGTCGGATGTCGGGCGCTTCGAGCAATCCCGCCTGGTTGTAGCCGTCGGCGGCGACATAGGCCTCGGCGGCCGCCCGGTCGGGCACGTCGATAATGCACATGGTGCCGATCGGCGTGGAGCCATCGTCGGACAGCAGCGGGCCGGCGAAGTGGATCTGCTCGCGGTGGGCCCGCACATGGGCCAGATGGGCCTCCATCGCCGCTTCGCGCAACTCCAGGGAATCGGGCTTGTAGAGGCAGCGGATAAAGAAATGGGTTGGCCGCGACAGGTAATAATCCTGCAGCGCCTGCCCCGCCAGGCCGTAGCGCGGATCGTCGGGCCGGTAGCCCCCCGAAGTGTCGATGTTGTCTGCCATTATGGTTGGCGCAACCGCCGCCGATTACTCGGCAGCGGCCTCGGCCTCCTTGAAGAACGTTGCGGCGTAGGTCTCCCGGCGCTTTAGACCGGCGGTGTACTCTTCCTCGAAGTTCGGCGGCACCGCACCGGTGATCCGTTCGTCGGCGAGCAGGGCGTCAGCCCAGGCATTGATCAGCGGGAAGTCCTTCAACACATCGTTGTGCAGCAACCGGTCGACAAAGCGGTAGCGCTGCAGAAACGGCGCGTAAGCGGCGTCGACCAAGCAAAGATCTTTGCCATTGAAGAAAGGGCCGTCATTGCCGCGTCCTTCGAGCGCGGTCTCCAGCCGTTGCAGGCGCTTCGGCGCCTCGGCAACCGCTGCCTCCATGTCTTCGCGGGTCTTGGAATAGCCGATCTTCCCCAGAGCCCCGGCGAAGTCCGACGTGAAGTCGGTCCAGGCTCGGTTGCGGGCCCGTTTGATCGGGTCGGCCGGGTGTAGAGGAGGCTCGACCATCTCATCAAGATATTCAGCTATAGCATTGGATTCGAATAAAATTTCGTCATCCACTTTAAGAACCGGAACCTTGCCATGAGGCGAGATTTCGAGGAACCAATCGGGCTTGTCCTGCAAGTTGACGTAAGTGACTTCGAACTCGACTTCTTTAGCACGCATTAGGATCACGGCGCGCTGCACCCAGGGTCAGGTGAACGAGCTAATCAGATGATATTTGGTCATGGTGGATTTTTCCCGTGTGTGTTTGCGAAACGTCGCATGGGCAGATCATAAGGCGGAGGGTGGGTCGGGTCAAAGCGCACTGGAACACCCCAGCCTGGTGGTTACCTAAACCGTAGGTATCACCGGGCCGCGGCAAAAGTGCCAGATTTTCTCAAACGCCCGAGGTGCAATGGGCGCATTTAGTGGCATTGATCGGGATTGACGATAGGCAGTGGGGACAATCCTTCGTCGTCGGGTCTGCCGGCGGCGGCGCTTTTTTCATCTTATTCATCTGACGGATCACCAAGAAGATCACGAATGCCACGATGATGAAATCGATCACCGTGTTGATGAACATGCCGATTCTGATGGTTGGCGCGCCCGCTTCCGTCGCCGCCGCAAGGGTTTCGTAGGCGGTGCCCGATAAGTTGATAAAGATATCGGTGAAATCAACATCGCCGAGCAACGCGCCGATCGGCGGCATGACGATATCTTTTACAAATGAGGTAATGACCTTGCCGAATGCGACACCAATGATGATGCCGACCGCCATGTCCATAACGTTCCCACGCATGGAGAATTCTTTGAATTCTTTGAGCATCGTAGCTACCCCCTAGCGTTTACTTGAGCGTATTTTACTACTTTAGCGACTTTAAGGGCACGTAATTTTACGGTTCTTACCGACCTATGGGGCAAGCGTTGCTGGGCGACCGTCTTACTTACAAGTTGATGCCCAGCCCGCGGAGGGGCTCGAAAAAACCGTTTGGGTGAAAACTATCAGTATTGATGGCTAGCCCGGCGCCCTCTCAGGCGGCGTGCTTCTGCGGAATGCCGCCTCGCTCGACCCAGCTATAGCGTTCGTCGAGCAGTGGCGACAGGGGCCGGCGTTTGGCGTCGTCCAGGCCGACCCACATCCGTAAGAGGTGGCGTTGACGGTCGGATGCGTCGGTATCCACGAAGGCCGAGCGGGCGTGCAGGGTCAAGTGGTTGTTGAGGAACTGCATGTCGCCTTCGCCTAGCGTCATCGCCAACCGCAGCTCGGGCCGTTGGGCGACTTGCTGGGCAAATTCAATAGCGTCGAGCTGCACCTGGCTGGCGGCAAGCTGGTCGCCATGGCGGGTGACCATTTGAATAAACCGGCGGCTGGTGATCCGTGACGTGATCTTGCCGTTGCACACGCTGAACATCGGCATGGTGTACCAAGGCTGATTGCCGTCGGGCTGTTCGTCGGCCCAGTCGATATTGAAGGGCTGGTACAGCGCCTCAAGATAGTCCGGCCGTTCGGCCAGCAGCACATTGTGCACGGCTTGCGCGCTGACTACGTAGCTTTCGCCGCCCGACTTGGCGGCGCGGGCGCAGAACAGTCCCAGCACATCGACTGGCATTAGGTCGCAGTGAAAATCCATCTTGCTGGCGGTTTGGTAGGGGCGCGCGCTGGGGTCGTCTATGCTGCGGCCCTCGTCGCGCACATGGCCCAGCACGTGACCGCGCCGGTTCTGTGAGATCGGGGTGCCGATATGGACGCCGAGGCCCCAATAGATGATTTCGCAATCTTCGTCGCTGTAGCGCTCGCGCGGCAGACCGCGGACCAGCATAAACCCTTTGCCGTTGCTGATGGCGTCGATCAGCGTGTCGATTTTTTGAGTCATATTTTGCAACGGAAAGGCACTGGCGGGGAAGGGGATCGACAAACCGGCATCCTTAACGCCGGCCAGCGCGGCATCGATCTCGGCCACGTCGTCGCCGTTGAGGTGCATAATCCAGCTTGGGTCGTCCTGAATGTCCGGCCCCAACCAGACGCCCGGCCCCGTGAGTTTCTCGGTAACCATTTCAATCATCATATCCATCCCCAAAAGATGTGTTCATCACTGGTGACAGCATTGCGCAATCAGCGGCAATTTTCAATCCGCACTGTCGCAAGAATAAGGGGCGATAGACACGCTTATAGGTGCGCCGCACATGACCGGTACGATATTGAAATTCGATGCCGGTCGGACCTCAGCGTGCGACGGGCGGGATGGTAGGTCGTACACGCCCTTAATGCCGGGATACCTTGTCGGGCTTGTAGCCGAGTTGTTGCCAGCAATAATCGATGGCGGTTTCTTCGCAGTGCGCGGCGCTAAAATGAGAGGCCCGTCCCGTTTCGATTTTCTGATCGTTGTCCCAAACAGACCACTGAAAGGTCGGTTCGCCTTCCGCGTTCGTCGACTGCTCTATTAAAATCTCAATCATGGGGTGCGTTCTCCAGTTTATGGGGCGCTTAACAGGTCGCTGAAAACCCAACCGACATCCTTCGCGCCGTCGCCAAAGCGGATGAGGTGCCAACCTTGCTCTGAACCAAGCACCGATACGGCGCTGCCGCGGGGTAGGCTCTGGACCAATTGGGCATCGGCCGAGGGGCCCGCGCGAACGTTTGCGCTTGTGACGTTCACTACCGGGCGTGCCGCGGTAGCGCCCGGGGATGTTTGCGGGGCCTCAACTGTGGCCGGTTCGATCACCGGCGGCGGGGTCCGCAGCGACCCAATGTAGCCCTTTAGACCGGTGATCGCCGTAGTCGAGCCTTCGACCGTTAGGGATCGGACGCC
>JBLHHE010000208.1:0-4976 GCA_047616465.1 Alphaproteobacteria bacterium | reverse complement strand
GGTCCGTGTATGGGCGCAACGATTTGCGTTCTTGGGATTCGTTGCGCTGTCGTTTGCCTTGATGCTGTTGAGCAAGGCCGAATCGTCGAGTATCCAGCAAATGCGTCTGGCGATCGTCGACGCCGTTTCCCCCATTCTGTTTGTGTTGAGCCAACCGGTGCAGGCGGTTGGACAAGCTGCCGACAGCGTCGAAAATTTATTCATTGTCTACGACGAGAACACCCAGTTGCGCGAGGAAAACGCGCGGCTGGTGCAATGGGTCCAAGAGGCGCGCCGGCTGGGTGTCGAGAATGCCACGCTACGCGCACAGCTTGAGTATGTGCCGGACAAACGGTCCCAGTTCGTCACCGCACGGGTCGTCGCCGATGCGGGGGGGGCCTTTTTTCATTCCCTATTGATCAATGCCGGCGCGCGGCAATTCATCCGCCGCGGCCAAGCGGTTATCTGGCAGGGTGGCCTGATCGGGCGTGTCGCGGAAGTTGGCGAGCGTACGTCCCGGGTCCTGCTGATGACCGATATAAATTCGCGCATTCCCGTTGTCTTGGAATCGACCGGCGACCGGGCGATTGTCAGAGGAAATAATTCACCGCGTCCGGTGCTGCAGTTTTTGCCTGGAAATTCGCCGATTTCACCGGGCGACCGTATCGTCACGTCCGGACATGGCGGCGTCTACCCGCCCGGTCTTGTGGTGGGTGCAGTAGCACAAGCCTCTGACACCATCATCACCGTGCAGCCCTTTGTCGACTGGTCCAGATTAAGCCAGGCGGTGATCCTTGATTATGGCGTCGATGGAATTTTACCGGCGCCGGAGCAAGTGCCGATCTCGCCAACCCGATCGCAGCCTACCGAAGCGCCAGCTTCGGAGGCGGTGCAATGAACGCGCTTTCCGTTTTCACGTGGATCCGGCGGTGGTTGCGCAATTTGGTGCCGGTCGCGACAACTTTCCTGTTCGTCCTGGTGGGACACCTGCCGTTACCTTTGCCGTTGTTGAGCGACGTCGCACCGGCGTTCGCGTTGATCTCACTGTATTATTGGATCGTGTTCCGGCCCGATCTCATGCCCTACGCCGCGGTATTCGGTCTTGGTATCGTGCAGGACGCCGTGGCGGGCGCGCCCTTTGGACTGTACGCGCTTGTCTATCTTCTGGTTCAGGCTCTGGTGCTCAATCAGCGCCGGTTCATCGCCGGTAAACCGTTCTGGGTGTTCTGGAGCGCCTTTGCCATGATTGCGCCGGTCGCGGCCTTCACCGCCTGGGTGCTGGCGTCGCTGTCACGTGGCGCGTTCCTTGCGCCGGGAACCGCGTTCGTTGCATTGATCATGACGATTATCCTGTTTCCCGCGGTTGCCTGGGTACTGGTGCATACCCAGCGGCGCTTTATTGGTATGGCGGAAGCCTGATGCTGAACCGCGATGGCGACCGCCAACGTATGTTCTCGCGCCGGGCGGCAATCTTAACCGGCGGTAAGATTGCGCTGTTATCGACCCTGATCGGGCGAATGTACTATTTGCAGGTGATTGAAGCCGACCGCTTCCAGCTGTTGGCCGAAGAGAACCGTATCAACCTACGCCTCCTGCCGCCGTCGCGGGGTCAGATCGTCGATCGCTTCGGGGTGCCGTTGGCGATTAATCAGCAAAATTACCAAGTCCTGGTAAAGTCGGAAAATACGCCCGACATAGCAGAAACCCTCAATCGCCTTGGACAGTTGATCCCTTTATCGGCGGACGATCGCAAGCGAATCTTGCAAGAGGTTTCCCGCAAGAGAAAGTTCGTTCCGGTCCTGGTGCGCGAGTTCCTCGATTGGGAGGATGTGGCGCGCATCGAAGTGAACGCACCGGATTTGCCGGGCGTCATCATCGAAGTGGGCGACCGGCGATTTTATCCGCAAGGTGAAGTGGCGTCTCACATTCTGGGTTATGTCGGCGCGGCCGCCGCCAAGCACCAGACCGGTGATCCTCTGCTCGAGCTGCCGGGCTTTCGCATCGGCCGTAGCGGTGTCGAGCGGACCTTCGACCTGGCATTACGCGGCCGCGCGGGATCGAGCCAGTTAGAGGTGAACGCGCTGGGCCGGGTGATCCGCGAGTTGGGCCGGCGGGAAGGGCAAACTGGCCAGACGCTTGTCCTGACCTTCGATAGCACTTTGCAGCAATCGGCAATGAAGGCGCTGGGCGATAAGACCGGTTCGGTCGTGGTGCTCGATGTACATACCGGTGCGACAATGGTGCAGGCCTCGACGCCGAGTTTTGATCCCAACAATTTCACCAACGGCCTCAGCGAGACCGAATGGCGCTCGCTTGCCGACGACGAACGCGCCCCCTTACGCAACAAGGCGATCGCCGGCGAATACGCCCCGGGCTCGACGTTCAAGATGATGGTCGCCTTGGCCGCGCTCGAGGCCGGGGTGATAAATACGGATACATCATTCTTTTGCTCCGGCAGCATCACATTGGGCGATGGCAAGTTCCATTGCTGGAAGCGTCGGGGACACGGCCACACGAATTTGGCCAAGGGTATCGCCCAGTCCTGCGACGTCTATTTCTACGAGGTTTCGCGCCGGGTCGGCATCGATCGTATCTCGGCAATGGCCAAGCGGTTCGGGCTCGGCCAGTCGCTCGATCTCGATATCCCCGGGTCGCGGCCGGGGGTAATGCCGACCCAGGCCTGGAAGCGCGCGACCATCGGCCAGCCCTGGGTGCAAGGTGAGACGCTGGTCGCGGCGATCGGCCAAGGTTTTGTTTTGGCTACGCCGTTGCAGCTTGCGACAATGGCGGCCCGACTGGCCAATGGCGGCAAAGCGGTGACCCCCTTTATCGCCCGCGACATCATGGCCAGTGATAAGTTAAGCGGACGCTCCGAGGTGCCAGCGCCCGACATGGGGGTCAATCCGAACCATCTCGAGATTATCCGTAACGCCATGGTGGCGGTTACTAACTCGCGCCGGGGCACTGCCTACCGGGCCCGCATAATGGTGCCGGGCATGGCCATGGCGGGTAAGACCGGAACGTCGCAGGTGCGCCGAATTACCCGGGCCGAACGCGCCGCCGGTATTCTAAAAAACGATCAACTGCCGTGGAAGCGCCGCGATCATGCGCTGTTCGTTGGTTTCGCACCGATTGAGGCGCCCCGTTACGCAGTGTCAGTGGTTGTCGAGCATGGCGGTGGCGGTTCCAGTGTCGCCGCGCCGATTGCCCGCGATATCATGGTTGAAACCCTGAGACGGGATCCGGCGGGCCAGGCCCCCGGCGCCGATGTCGCCGGGTCGCGGCCGGTTGACGGCAAGGTCTAGCGGGCGATGTCGCGGGTTGGAGATTTCGGCTCATCCGAGCTCACGCTGCGTGAAAAGCTGATTCATCTGAATTGGGAAATGGTGGTGATGATCTCACTGATCGCTGGGATCGGTTTCGCCATGCTGTATTCCGCCGGCAACGGCAATTTGAGCCCGTGGGCTTCGCGCCAAATGGTGCGCTTTGGCGTCGGCATTGTGTTGATGCTGGTGATCGCCGTCATCGATATCCGGTTTTGGCTCAAAGTATCCTACGCGCTTTACGGGCTTAGTTTTCTCTTGCTCGCGACCGTTGAAGTTATGGGGTCGGTGGGGGGAGGCGCGCAGCGTTGGCTCGACCTTACGGTCATCCAACTGCAGCCGTCGGAAACGATGAAAATCGTCCTGGTGATGGCCATGGCGCGCTATTTCCACGGTCTCGAGGTCGACGATGCCGGCCGGGCCCGATACTTGGTCGTGCCGTTGCTTTTAATAGCCGCGCCGATAGCCCTGGTATTGCGCCAACCCGATTTGGGTACGGCGGGCGTTCTGGGCTTGATCGGCGTCGCCATGCTGTGGCTGGCCGGCGCGCGGGTCTGGCAATTCCTGGTGGTGGGAGGGGCTGGCCTGGCTGCCGTGCCAATCGCGTGGCAGTTCCTGCATGGCTACCAGAAGCAGCGGGTGATGACATTCTTGAACCCGGAATCCGATCCGCTTGGCGCCGGCTACCACATCATGCAATCAAAGATCGCGCTGGGGTCCGGCGGCATGTTCGGCAAAGGATTTCTGTCGGGCACCCAAAGCCATTTGAACTTTTTGCCCGAGAAGCAAACCGATTTTATTTTTACCATGCTGGCCGAGGAATTTGGTCTTGTCGGTGGCACCGCGCTGATCGGGCTGTACACTCTGTTGATCGGCTACTGCATCTTCATCGCCTTTCGCTGCCGCAGCCAGTTCGCGCGGTTGCTGGCGATGGGCCTGGTCGTCAACTTCTTCCTATATGTATTCATCAACATCGCCATGGTGACGGGGCTGGTGCCGGTGGTCGGCGTGCCGCTGCCGTTGATCTCCAATGGCGGTACGGCGCTGCTGACGGTGCTGATCGGCTTTGGCCTGGTGATGAGTTGCTGGCTGCACCGGGGCATCTATATCAACCGCCGCGGCGCGGCTTAGACCACCCCTATCGACAGCCCCATGCCCGTTTGCTATATCCGCATACCCTAAGGCGGGCCGTTAGCTCAGTTGGTAGAGCGGGTGACTCTTAATCACTAGGTCGTAGGTTCGAGCCCTACACGGCCCACCAAGGATTTCAAGGACTTAGCGGAAACTGCTAGGTCCTTGTTCGGTTTTTGGTACCACATTGGTACCAGTGGAACAAATTTAACCGGCTTATCGAGTCGCCTAAACAGGGCAGCGCAGAAGGGCTTTAATAGACCGGGCCGGTGAATCTGAGCCGAACGATCTCACTCCACCCCATACACCCGCTACTGGAATCGGTAAATAAACGGCTAAATCGGGGTCACACCCATTCAATGTCTGCTTTTTGCCGTTTTACGACTGCTTTACCCCCGAAACCTGCCGTGAATCGCGGAGGGCGTTTACGACCGCTTTTGACCCATTGCGGACGTGGCGGGCATTCATCGACACCCGCGCATCTGAGTTACCAGGGTCCGCGTTTTTCCACCCACTTATTTTTAAAAACCGCTTGGCTTAGGC
>JBLHHE010000207.1:0-4988 GCA_047616465.1 Alphaproteobacteria bacterium | reverse complement strand
CCGAGGCGGTTTTGACCCTCACCCACCCGGACGGGCAGGTGGAGACGAAGGTTTTGGCGGTCGCGCCACGGCAATGGCGGATCGAGCGGATCGAGGGCCTGCCGCCGAGCAAAGTGACCCCGCCGCTCGAGGTCTTGGCGCGCATCCGCCGCGAAGGCGCGCTGATCAACGCGGCGCGGGCGCGCGATAGCGCCACCATGACCTTCGCCGACGGATTTATTCTGCCGGCCACGGGGCGGCTCAGCGGCTTCTATGGCAGCCAGCGGATCCTCAATGGCAAGCCGCGACGGCCCCATCTTGGCCTCGACGTGGCTGGCTCGGTGGGCACGCCGGTTCACGCCGCGGCGGCCGGCGAGGTGGTGTTGGCCGAGGCCGACCTGTTCTACACCGGCGGCACCATAGCGATCGATCACGGCCATGGGCTGACGACGATCTATTCCCATATGAATTCGGTCGATGTGAAAGTCGGAGACAGCGTCGCCCAAGGCGCGCCCATCGGCACCATCGGCGCCACCGGCCGCGCCACCGGGCCTCACCTCGATTGGCGCATAAACTGGTTCAACGTGCGGTTGGATCCGCAGTTGGTCCTGGAAAACCCTCTCCCATCGGGAGAGGGTGGCGAGCGTTAGCGAGCCGGGTGAGGGGATAAATACTTTTCGGGGTCACAGGTAAATATGTCCCCTCACCCCAACCCCTCTCCCGTGGGGAGAGGGGTTACCCCGGCCAACAGGCTGCGAATCTGACTCTCGTTCTGCCATTCCAGGGTCACCGGCACGGTTTGCACCATTGATTTCGTTTGCGGGGGCAGGCGTACCCAGTCTTTTTCGGTGGTCACCACCGTCGCGTCGAGGGCTGCGGCCTCGACGCAGATATGCATGATTTCCGGTACCGTATAGGGGTGGTGATCGGCGAAGGTGTGGTGCGCCGCCAGGGTGCAGCCCATTTCCTGGAGCGTGGCGAAAAACTTCGCCGGCCGGCCGATCCCGGCAATCGCGACGACCCGTTTACCGGCAACGAACTGGGCGTCTTGTGTCGGCGTCAGGCGGGCGGCGAGTACGGGAAAGTCGGGATGCAGGTTAGCGGCGATGCCGGTCTTGTCCTCGCCGACGATAACCAGCGCATCGGCGCGCGCGAAGCCCGCCGCCACGGGTTCGCGTAAGGGACCGGCGGGCACCAGCCGGCCGTTGCCGAAGCCGCTGGCGCCGTCGACGACGATCAGGCTGAAATCCTTGATCAGCGATGGGTTTTGGAAGCCGTCATCCATGATGATGATCCCGGCGCCGCCTTCGCTTGCGGCTTGGGCCCCGGCGACACGGTCGTGGGCCACCCAGGTTGGCGCAGCGCGGGCCAGCAACAGCGCCTCGTCGCCGACTTCGTTGGCCTTGTGGCGGTAGGCTTCGACGCGCAGCGGCCCGGCCTCGCTGCCGCCATAGCCGCGGGTCAGGAAGGCAATCTCCCGGCCTGCGAACAACGACGCCAGGGCCAGGGCGACCGGCGTTTTACCGGCGCCGCCGGCGACTAGATTGCCGACGCAAATTACCGGGACCGCCGCCCGTTGCGGCTTGGTGAAGCTATTTTTGACGCCGCCGCCCAGGGAATAAAGAGCGGCGAGGGGGGCCAACAATGACGATTTCGGCCCGGGGGCGTCATACCAAAATGCCGGCGTCTTCATGGGCTGACCGGTGCGATAGGGTCGAGCAACGGCGTCAGGGCCGCGACGACCCGGTCGAGAACGCCGTCGTGGATCGCCGCCGTCGCCGCTGCGGCGTCGGCCATGGTGGTGGCGTTGCCGGGATCAGCCAGCAGGGCCTCGACCGTCGCGGCTAAGTCTTCCGCGCCCTCGATCTGACGGCTGGCGCCGGCCCGCGCCAGGTCGTCGGCGACGCTCTGGAAATTGGTGACATGGGGGCCGTGCAGGATGGCGCATTTGAGCATTGCCGGTTCCAGCATGTTCTGCCCGCCATGGGGGATCAGCGAACCGCCGATGAAGGCGATGGGCGCGATACGGTAGAAAATCCCCAGTTCGCCGGTGCCGTCGGCCAGATAAATATCGACTTCACCGGTGATCGGTTCCGACAGGGAGCGGCGGGCGACGACCAAGCCCTCCTGTTTCAGCCCCGCCGCGATCGCTGCCGCACGTTGCGGGTGGCGCGGGGCGATGATGGTTAACAGGCCGGGTCGCTTTTTGGCGATCGTGGCGTGGACCTGGCCGGCGATAGCCTCTTCGCCGTCATGGGTGCTGGCGGCGAGCCACACCGACCGCGATCCGATAGCGTCCTGCAGCGCCAAAAGTTGAGACGCGGTGGCCGGCAAGGGGGCGGCGGCGGTTTTGAGGTTGCCCGATACGGTCACATTGGCCGCGCCGAGATCGCACAGGCGCGCGGCGATGGTCTCGTCCTGGGCCAACACCACCGAAAAGCTCGAGAGTAAGCGCTGGGCGAGGCCGCGCGCCCGCTGCCAGCCGGTGTGCGATCCGGCGGAGATGCGGGCGTTGAGCAGAACCATCGGCGTGCCGCGCGCCGCCGTCTCGAGCAACAGGTTCGGCCATAATTCGGACTCGACCCATACCGCCATGTCGGGGCGCCAATAATTGAGAAAGCGGCGCACCCAGGCGGGGCGGTCTACTGGCACGAATTGATGGAGGGCGCGCTTGGGCAGGCGTTCGCCCATCAAATTGGCCGAGGTCACCGTACCGGTCGTCATCAGGATATTCAGCGTCGGCCGCTCGCGGGTCATGCGGTCGATCAGGACCAGAACCGACTGGGCCTCGCCGAGGCTCGCCGCGTGGAGCCATATGAGCGGTCCGTCGGGGCGCTGCAGGGACGCGACCCCGCGGCGCTCGTCGATGCGGGCCGGGTCTTCCTTGCCCCGCGCCACGCGGCGGCGCAGCAGCAATTGGATCAGGGGCAGGCCTGCCGTCGTGAGGCCGCGATAAAGGCCAAGCAATGGCAGCATACTGCCCGATCCAGCATTGGTACCCGAATCGCTCATGCCGGGGCGGCGGCGGTCGCGGGTTGATCGTGCATGCTGTCCGGCGCGCCAGGATCGTCGCGGAACTGTAACTTGCTCAACCGCGCATAGAGCCCGCCCTGGGCGAGCAGTTCGGTGTGGGTTCCGGTCTCGACGATGCGTCCCTTGTCTGTCACGTAGATCGCGTCGGCCCTCATGACCGTGGCCAGACGGTGGGCGATAACAAGTGTCGTGCGGCCTTGGGTGAGCCGGTCGAGGGCCTGCTGCACCTGACGCTCGGACTCGGTATCGAGCGCGCTGGTGGCCTCGTCGAGCAGCAATATCGGCGCGCCCCGCAGCATCGCCCGGGCAATCGCGATACGCTGACGCTGGCCGCCCGACAGCTTGATGCCGCGCTCGCCGACCAGGGTGTCGTAGCCTTCGGGCAAGGCGCTGACGAACCCATCGGCGGCTGCCGCTGTCGCCGCCGCGATAATGTCTTCGCGTGACGCCTCGGGCCGTCCAAACCCAATATTGGCGGCCACGCTGTCGTCGAATAGGGTGACGTCCTGGCTGACCAAAGCGATCTGCGACCTTAGGCTGGTCAGCGTCAGGTCGCGCACATCGGTGCCGTCGACCGTGACGCGCCCGCTATCGGTGTCGTAGAAACGCGGAATCAGGTTCAAAACGGTCGATTTTCCGGCCCCGCTGGGGCCTACCAGCGCCACCGTTTGACCGGGGGTTACGGCAAACGAAAGCGCGTGCAGGGCCGGTATGTCGTCGTCGTAGGAAAAATGCACTTTCTCGAATTCGATGGCGCCCTCGCAGGTGTCGAGGGTTCGCGCGCCAGGGCGATCGACGATCCCCGGCTCGGAATCCAGCAGCACGAAGCTGCGATGTACCGCCGCGAGGCCCTCCTGCAGGCTGGCATTGAGCGGCCCGAGGGACCGGATCGGCTGATAGGCCGTGATCACAGCTGTCAGAAAGCCGACGAACCCCTCTAGCGTTCCGGTGCCGGAGATGATCCGCCAGCCGCCATAGGCGATAATCGCGGCGATGGAGACACCGCCCACGGTCTCGAGAATGGGATAGGTGCGCGAGCGCCCTTTCACCATTTTCATGGCCAGGCGGTAGACGCTGTCGAACAAATTGTCGGCACGCGTCTGTTCGTAGTCTTCCATGCGGTAGGATTTGATGAGCCGGACGCCGGCCAGCGCCTGATCGAGATTGGCGGTCAACTCGCCCATCTCCACCTGGATGTTGGTAGAGGCGCGGCGCAAGCGGCGGCCGATGCGGATGACCGGCCGGCCGGCAATCGGCAATAAGATGACGATGATCGTTGCCAGCAGCCAGTCGAGATAGAACATCACACCGATCAGCGCGGTCGCGGTGAGGGCGTTTCGCACCAGTCCGACCAGCGATTTTGACAGCGCGTCGCGCATCAAGTTGACGTCATTGGTGAACCGCGACATCAGCTTGCCGGTCGAGGTTTCGTGGAAACTGGCGATATCGGTGCCCATGAGATGGGCGAACATCGCCTTCTGCATGCGGTTGATGATCCGCAGCGCCACCGATTGGCTGACCACGGTCTGGGCGTAACTGATCAGCCCCCTGAAGATGGCGACGGCGACGATCGCCACGGGCATCCAAAAGAAATTCATATTGCGCTGTTCGAGCAGGCCGATCGACCGCTCGATCAATAAAGGAAAGACCGCCGCGCTGGACGCGACGATAAGCATCAGAGCGCCGGCGAGGGCCAATTGCGCCAGGTGCGCGCGCATCCAATCGCGCCACAAGCGGGCAACCAGGTAACGGGTCGATGCGTCCAGAGCGGGTTTATCTTGTGTCAATTCAGTCAACGGCCCCGTCAGTGGCGCGCAGCCCTTGCGTCGTGTGGGATCGGTATACCATGACGGCGCGAAGCCCCGCCACTAGAGGCTAATCCGGTAAGTTGGCTCAACCGCCACCGGCGACCGTCATGCCGTCGATACGCACGGTCGGGGAATTGACGCCGTAGCGGAATACCAGATCGCTCGCCG
>JBLHHE010000206.1:0-4992 GCA_047616465.1 Alphaproteobacteria bacterium | reverse complement strand
CAACAGCGATGCCAGGGCGACGCGCATGCGCCAGCCGCCGGAAAACGAGTCGCAGGGCCGCTGCTGGGCGGCCTGGTCGAAGCCCAGGCCGGCGAGAATGCGGGCGGCGCGGGCGGGGGCGCTATGGGCGCCGCGCTGGGCTAGCGTCTCGTGAATTTCAGAGATGCGGTCGGGATCGGTTGCGGTATGCGATTCTTCCCACAAGGCCGCGATTTCATGGTCGGCGCCGATCACCGTGTCGATCAGGCTTTCCGGGCCGCTGGGCGCATCCTGGGTGGTGACGCCGACGCGCCAGCGCGCCGGCACATCGATAGAGCCGCCATCGGCCTGCAGCCGGCCCATGATCAAGCGGAACAGCGTGGTCTTACCAGTGCCGTTGCGCCCCACCAGCCCCACCTTGGAGCCGGGATGGATCGTGGCGCTGACCTGGTCGAGTAGCACCCGATCGCCGATCCGATAGGTTAAGTTATTGATTTTCAACATGACGGACAGATCGATCAGGATTGGGGTTTTGGGGGCAGGCCACGCTAGGGGCCGTGCAGGCACAGAAATAGGTACGTCGCGGCGGCCTGTCCAGGGTTTTAAGGCCTGATGATTAACAGATTAAGGATGTTGGGGACGGAGCGGCGAAAACGTCTGTTTTTTCGCGCCTGTGCCCCTATATTGCGCGCGTTATGAAACATAGTGCCGCCTGCCGTTACGCTGGTATCGGTGGGTCTTATTCGGAATGGAGATAATTATGAGCGCTAATTCCCAGTCGGCGGCCGTTACCGTGCGCGATATTGCCCGGCGTAAGGGCGGCGAGCCGATCGTCAGCGTTACGGCCTATACCACCCCGGTTGCCAGCTTGGCCGACCGCCATTGCGAATTCGTTCTGGTCGGCGACAGTGTGGGCATGGTGCTCCATGGTTTGCCCTCCACCTTGGGCGTCACCCTGGAGATGATGATCATGCACGGCAAGGCGGTGCGCCGGGGGCTCAAACGGGCGCTGATGGTCGTGGATATGCCCTTTGGCTCCTACGAGGAGAGCAAGGAGCAGGCCTTTCGCAACGCCGCGACAGTGATGCGCGAGACATCGTGCGAGGCCATCAAGCTAGAAGGCGGCGTGCACATGGCCGAAACCATCGAATACCTCGCCCATCGCGGCATTCCGGTGATGGCGCATGTGGGGCTGACCCCGCAGTCGGTTAATGCGCTGGGCGGTTATTCAATCCAAGGGCGGGGCGGGGACAGCGAACGTATTCTGCGCGATGGCATGGCCGTGGCCGACGCCGGGGCCTTTGCGGTGGTCCTCGAAATGGTCACCGAAGCCGTTGCCGATGAAATAACCCGGAAGATCCATATTCCGACTATCGGCATTGGGGCGTCGGCCTCTTGCGACGGACAGGTTCTGGTCGTCGATGACCTGCTCGGCATGTTCACCGAATTCAAGCCAAAGTTCGTGAAGCGCTATGCCCAGTTGGGAAGCGATGCGGACGCGGCAATCGCCCAATATGCGGCGGAAGTCCGGGCCCGCCAGTTTCCGTCGAGCGAGCATGTCTTCGGCGATATCCGGCCTGTCCCGAAAAAGGCCGCCCCGTGACGGTTCCCATCGCGCGCACCCTATCGGACCTGCGCTCGGTGGTCCGGGGATGGCGCGACGCCGGCGAACGGGTTTCTGTCGTACCGACAATGGGGGCCCTGCACGAAGGCCATCTAAGTCTCGTACGGGCGGCAAAGGATCAGTCCGAGCGGGTTATCGTCACGCTGTTTGTCAATCCGACCCAGTTCGGCAATCTCGACGATCTGGAAACTTACCCCCGAACAGAGGCCGACGATGCGAAAAAGCTCGCGCCCTTTGAGGTCGATTTGCTCTATGCCCCCGACGCCGGGGAAATCTACCCGAAGGGATTTGCCACGACGGTTTCCGTCGCCGGCGTGAGCGAGGGCCTGTGCGGCGATTTTAGGCCCGGACATTTTGACGCTGTGGCGACGGTGGTCGCGAAACTGCTGCTGCAAACCGCCGCCGACGTGGCGTTTTTTGGCGACAAAGATTACCAGCAACTGCACGTGATCCGGCGCATGGCCCGCGATCTCGATATTCCGGTCACCATCGTCGCCTGCCCGACGATCCGCGAACCCGACCGGCTCGCCATATCGTCGCGCAATGTCCAGCTTTCCCCAGCAGACCGAAAACGGGCGCCGGTTCTGGCGGCAACGCTGTTCGAGGCGGCCGGCCGGATCGAGGCGGGAGAGCCGGTGGCCGAGGTGTTGCAAGACGCCGTCGGGGCGCTTGAGGCCGCCGGATTTGAGAATTTCGAATATCTTGAATTGAGGGCGGCAAGCGATCTGCGGGTACTCGATCGGCTGGATGAACCGGCGCGTCTCCTGGTGGCCACCTATCTGGGCACGACCCGTTTGATCGACAATGTCGAAGTCGGGCACGGTTTGGACAACCGTTAAAACGGCTTTTCTTTCTGGGCCTTACCCCTATATTGCGCCCGTTATGACTAGCACGAACCTGCCCACAGCCCCGGTATCGGTGGCGCCGATGATGGATTGGACCGACCGCCATGATCGGTTTTTCCTGCGCCAGATCAGCCGGCGGGTGCGCCTGTATACGGAGATGATCACCACCGGCGCGATCCTCCATGGCGACCGGGCGCGGCTCTTGGCGTTTAATCCCGACGAACATCCCGTCGCCCTGCAGATCGGCGGCGCCGACCCGGCCGCGCTGGCCGAATGCGCGCGCATCGGGGCCGATTTCGGTTATGACGAGATCAACCTGAATATTGGCTGTCCGTCCGATCGGGTGCAGTCGGGGGAGTTCGGCGCGTGTTTAATGGCAAAACCCGATGTGGTTGCCCGCGCGGTTGAGGCGATGGCCCGGGCGGTCGATGTACCGGTCACGGTCAAGCACCGCATCGCCATCGACGATCAGGAGGAATGGCCGGCCCTGACCCGGTTCGTGGAAACCGTCGCCGGCGCCGGGTGCAGCCATTTTATCGTCCATGCCCGCAAGGCTTGGCTGCAGGGTTTGAGCGCCAAGGAGAACCGGGAAGTGCCGCCGTTGCGCTACGAGCTGGTGCACCGGCTAAAACAGGAAATGCCGGCCCTCGCGGTCACCATCAATGGCGGCTTTACGACGCTGGACGCCACGGCGGCGCAGCTCGCCCATGTGGATGGCGTGATGATCGGCCGCGAAGCCTATCAGAACCCCTATGTCCTGGCCGAAGTGGATCGGCGCTTTTTCGATGCACCGGAAGCGGCGCCAGCGCGCCACGAGATCGTCGAGCGGTTGCTGCCCTATGTAGCGCAATCGGTTGCCGATGGGGTGCCGCTGAAGTCGATCACCCGGCACATTCTCGGCCTGTTCAATGGCCAGCCCGGCGCCCGTGCGTGGCGGCGGTCTTTATCGGAGAATGCGCCGCGGTTTGACGGCGGGCCCACCGAAGCCGTTGCGCTGTTGCAGAGTGCCGCCGCGCTGGTGTCCGCAGGCGATACGTCGGTCGCCGCCGCTTAGGGCCTCAAACGTAGCCGCCGACCAGGGTGATGGCTTCGCCGCCCATACCCGCCTTGAAGCTGGCGACCCCGGGGGCCTCGGTGTTGATGCCGCCCAAATCCAGCCACTGAACATTCGCCGATTTGAGGCGTTCGACCGCGCGCCACAGCAGCAAATTATGGGCCCGCAGGCGGCGTCCCGTATCGCCCGACCAGCCGATAAGATAGGTCGCCGACTTGCCATGCCGGGTCAGCAATATGCCGGCCACCGGCGCGCTTTCATGCTGGGCGATCAAAAGTAGCGGTTGCTGGTCCGCTGGCGTGTGATGCCGCAAGGCGCGGAGCAGGGTGGGCGACGGTCCGCGATAGCCATGGGCTTCCATGTGGCTTGCGTGGTTGTCGTAAAGCCATTCGAACTGGCTGTCGTCGGCGCCGGTAATGATGTCGGTCTTATGGCCCTCGGCCTGAGTCAATTTGTTACGCCATTGGGCGCGCAGATTGGCCCGCAATGTTTCCAGCGGCGCGGATAAATCGAGCCATATGGTGTCATAGCCTTCGGCAATCCGGCGAAATCCAGCTTCTTTCAAAGTTCGGCGGTTCTCTGGCGAGTCCCCCAACTCGGGATGGAATGTCAGCGGCCGGCCGCGCCACCAGCGGTGGCGGCGGCGCAATTGTTGAAGGGCTAATTTCAGCATTTCGGCGGGGATTTCGTCATAGATCCACAACGGCCCCCGGTAGAGGCTGCTCGCCACCGCGCCGGCAAACCCACGCTGTTGGGTCACAATCGTCATACCGATCGGCTTGCCCTGGAAGCGGATCAACCCGTAGTCGGCTCTGCCACCATGGATTTGGGTAATGGCTGTTGCGTAGGCCGGGGTCTGGGTCAGGCTGGGCCGCGCACAATTATCGAGCATGGTCTGCCACTGGGCCGGGCTATGGCGGTTCCAATCGATTTGAAACAGGCTGGTGGAAGGATCTGGCGCGTCGCCCATGAGAAAGTGCCGGTAAGGTTCTAGGTGCCGGTGGCGGCTAAAGACTGCCGCAGATTGCCATCATGTTGCGCCAGCTTGGTGCGGGCGTCGTCGGGCGCGATACCCTTGGCGATAAGGATGGCGAGCTTGGTGTTATCGCTGGCGGCGTCCAGGGAGGCGCGGGCGGCAACGGCGTCGACGCGCGCGATCTCGCAGATCATGCGCACCGCCCGCGCTTTCAATTTGTCATTGGTCAGCAACACATCGACCATATACCCGCCATAGGTCCGGTTGAGGCGGATCATGGTCAGGGTCGATAATAAATTGAGGGTCACCTTCTGCACCGTGCCGGCGGTCATGCGCGTCGAGCCGCCGATAGGCTCGGCCCCCGATTGCACGGCGATGGCGTGTTCGGCGGCCGCGAGCAGCGGGCAGGGCGCGTTATTGGCAATTCCGATCGTCAAGGCTCCGGCAGCGCGCGCGACTTCGCACACGGCGAGGGTGTAGGGCGTGGTGCCGCTGGCCGAGATCGCGATCACCG
>JBLHHE010000205.1:0-5002 GCA_047616465.1 Alphaproteobacteria bacterium | reverse complement strand
GAGGCGCTGGCCTTGTTGGACAAAGATCCGCTGAACTTTATTTCCCCATTTGGCATCGATCCGGGGCAAACGAGCGGGACACAAACCACCAGAATGGTCTTCGCGTTCCCGCTGATCAACGCGCTGGCGGTCGATGAAGTCGATGTTGCGGCGTCTGCGCGCCTTGAAAATATCATTGCGCCAGCGGGCGTTTTTGACGCCAATATCACGCAAGGCAACTTCGACCTGACGGTTGATAAGAAAAGGCTGGTCGCAAAAGGCGGGGGTGCGCTGGTGGGCATCCCGGTAAAGCTTACATGGACCGAAAATTTTATCGGCGAAACCGGCCTGCGCACCCGCTACGAGGTGCAAACCGTACTCGATGATAGTGCCCGTGAAACTCTCGGTTTGGGGGCCGATCCAGTATTATCGGGCCCCGTCGGCGTTGGGTTTACTTATGAAATCGCGACCGACGGCGGTGAACGGGGGGCGGCGAGCCTAAATCTCACCGACGCCACCCTGTCATTGTTGGATTTCGGGTGGCAAAAACCAGCGGGCCAGCCCGGCAAGGCCACGGTCGAGATTGGCGGGCGCGATGGCGTGCTGAGCGAGATTTCCAAGTTCGCCGTCACAGCGCCGGGGCTATCGGCAGAAGGCCGGGCAACGCTGGCAAGTGGCGGCAAGGGGCTGGCGGTCTCCGAACTAGATTTGACGCGGCTTGTACTCGGAGAAACGGACGTATCGTTGCGCGTGGCGTTACGTGACGATGAGGCGCCCGACATCGTGATAGGCGGTAAAAATCTAGATCTAAGGTTACTCGTTCTAGACGCTTTTGCAGAGGGTGAAGGTAAACCGCCGGCGATGCGGGTGCGCATCGATAGCGATAATCCGGTGCGCAATATCCGGCTGGGTGAGGAAACGTCCTTACAAAACCCGACCGGCCGGATCGCCCATAACGGTGAAGATTGGTCCGATATCGATTTGGTCGGATCATTGTCGAACGCCGGCAGTATCGACCTTCAGCTCCGCACTGTTAACGGACAACTGGAGGTCTCGATAGAGTCCGACGATGGCGGTGGGGTTTTGAATGCACTCGATTGGATCACAACCATCGATGGCGGCGACTTGAAAGTGACCGGCACATTTATTGATCGGGCGGGTGAAGACGTATTCGCCGGGCAATTGGATTTGAAGGACTTTAAACTCAATGACAGTTCGGTCTTCGTGCGGATCTTATCGCTGGCGTCTTTCAGCGGTATTTCCGACGCGGTGTCGGGCACCGGCGTTTCGATGCGGCGCGCCGAGATACCGTTCGAAGTGTCTGATGCTGAAATCCTCTTCGGAGACTCCAAAGCGCGCGGCGCCGGTGTGGGTATTATCGGAACCGGGCGCATTGACCGGCAGGCCGAGCAGATCGAACTCAGGGGCGAAATCGCGCTGGCCGATGTGATAAACAAGATTCTCGGTGTTATCCCAGGCATGGACCTATTGCTTGGCGATGGGATCATCGCCGTGGGCTATTCGGTCAAGGGACCGCTGGAAAAACCCAATGTCTCGGTCAATCCGCTGACCGCCTTTGTTCCCGGCGTGTTTCGGAAGGCGTTCGACGGCTTCGGCAACGGTGGCGGGGTTGATGAAGGTTCGAGCGAACCGCCGGGGCCAAATCCGCTGGGCGAATAGTCGGGCGGGCTAGGCTGGCCGCACCAGAACGTGACGCTTTTTGCCGGCCGAGAGTTTTATAATGCCGTCGCCGTCGAGCGCGTCGAGGCCGATTTCAGCTTTTTCGTCTTTCACTGGAACGTCGTTGACCCGGCAGCCGCCGCCCTTGATCAATCGCCGGGATTCGCTGTTCGACGCGGTCAACCCGGCACTGGTCAGCAGGGCAAACACCGCCATACCCGCCGCCAGCTCGTCGCGGGGAACTTCGATTGTTGGCAGGGTATCGGCAACCGTACCGGCCTCGAATGTTTGGCGCGCCGTATCGGCTGCCCCGTCGGCGGCCTCGGACCCATGGAGTAAGCGGGTCGCCTCGGTGGCGAGAATTTTTTTGGCGTCGTTGATCTCAGCGCCCTCGAGCGCTTCTAACTTGGCGATTTCATCCAGCCCCATGGTGGTGAACAGGCGCAGGAACCGTCCCACATCGCCGTCCTCGGTATTGCGCCAGAACTGCCAGTAATCGTAGGGGCTATACTTCGCGGCGCTGAGCCAAACGGCGCCGGCGGCGGTCTTGCCCATTTTAGCGCCCGACGACGTCGTGATGAGCGGCGTGGTCAAGCCATACAAGGATTGGTTGGCGACCCGCCGGCCCAATTCCACACCGTTGATTATATTGCCCCACTGATCCGAGCCGCCCATTTGCAGAGCACAGTCATGGCGTTGCGCCAGCTCCAGGAAATCGTAGGCTTGCAGGATCATGTAGTTGAATTCAAGGAAGGTGAGGGGCTGCTCGCGGTCGAGGCGCAATTTGACCGAGTCAAAAGTCAGCATACGGTTGATGGTGAAGTGCTGGCCGACCTCGCGTAAAAACGGAATATATTGAAGCTTGTCGAGCCAATCCGCATTGTTGACCAACAGCGCGCCATTGCCGTCATCGCCAAAGGTGAGGAAGCGGTCGAAGGTTTGCCGGATGTCGGAAATATTTGCGTTGATCTGCTCGTCGGTCAGCAACCGCCTTGTTTCGTCGCGACCCGAAGGATCGCCCACCTTGGTGGTGCCGCCGCCCATCAGAACAATCGGCCGGTGGCCGGTCTGTTGCATCCAATGCAGCATCATGATCGACACCAAATTGCCGATATGCAGGCTATCGGCAGTGGCGTCATAACCGACATAGGCGGTCACCATACCGTCAGAGGCGCGTTGGTCGAGCGTGTCGAGATCCGTGCACTGGTGCAGGTATCCCCGTTCGCTGATGACTTTCAAGAATTCTGATTTAAGTGCGGGCATGGTTCGAAGCGTATTCGCAATTATATTTAAGAGGTAGCATTCTGCGTGGCAGGCTCATATCACACCTGTACTCGGCGCGTGTACATCTTCTGTAGCTGTGACGCGGCGGCGGTCAAGCCTTGAGGGGTGATGCATGGCACAGGATACGCCGATTACAGCCATTGGCCTGATGAGCGGGACATCGATGGACGGTATCGATGCTGCCGTTGTTCGAACCGATGGAGCGGGAATTGTCGAGCCTATCTCCAGCCTGACGATCCCCTATTCGCCCGAATTCCGCGCGCAACTGCAAAGCATCTTAGGCGGTGAAGGCCCGGTTGAGCGCGTGGGCGAAACCCTGACCAGGCGTCATGGGGACGCGGTGGCGGCGTTACTGACCGCGGCCTCCCTTTCGGCGGGCGATATCGATGTGATTGGATTTCACGGGCACACGATACTGCACCAACCAGAAAATCGCCGGACCTGGCAGATCGGCGACGGCGCGCTGTTGGCATCGCTGACCGGGATCGATGTGGTCGCCGATTTTCGCAGCGCCGATGTTGCCGCCGGTGGTGAGGGTGCCCCTTTTGCGCCGATTTATCACGCCGCCGTCGCGCCCAGCGACCGGCCGGTCTGTGTGCTCAATGTGGGCGGGGTCGCCAATGTCACGTGGATCGGCGCGGGTGCTTCGATTGAGGACGCGTCGGTGTTTGACCATTTGTTGGCGTTCGACACCGGCCCCGGCAACGCCCTGCTCGATGATTGGGTCGCCGCCCATTGTGGCGAACCGTTCGATCGCGACGGCGCCATCGCGGCCAGTGGCTCGATTGAGAACGGGCGCGTGAAATCCTTGATGGCGAACGCTTACTTCGATCGGCCGCCTCCGAAATCTCTCGATCGTGACGATTTCTCGACAGCGGCGTTGGAAGGGGCATTGGAAGGATTGTCGCCCGCCGATGGTGCGGCAACCCTAACCGCGTTCACCGTGGCCGCCGTCGAGCGCGCAGGGGCGCATTTACCCGCTCCGCCATGCCGCTGGATTGTGACCGGCGGCGGACGCCATAACGGTTTTCTGATGAGATTGTTGGGCCAACGTCTCGACGCCCCTGTCGTCAGCGCCGAGCAGGTTGGGCTGGACGGCGATGCCATGGAAGCGCAGGCCTTTGCCTATATGGCTGTGCGCAGCCTGCGCGGGCTGCCGTTGAGCGGACCCTCGACCACCGGCGTGACCCGGCCGCTTTCCGGCGGCCGGCTACATCGCGCGCGTTAGTCTTCGTCGGCTTTCGCCAGTTCCGCGGCGATCTCTGCCATTCGGCGGTCCAGATAGGCGGTGACGCCTTGATCCACTTCATCCAACTGGGTGCCGAAGAAATGATCGGCGCCTTCTATAAGGTCGCGTTGGATGATGACGTCCCTTTGCTTGGCGACTTTTGCGATCATTTCCTCGATCGATGCCGGCGGCACGATCTCGTCTTTATCGCCGTGCATAATCAGGCCGGATGCCGGGCAGGGCGCGAGAAACGAAAAGTCGTACATGTTGGCGGGCGGCGCGATGGAAATAAATCCGCTGATCTCTGGGCGCCGCATCAGCAATTGCATGCCAATCCAGGCGCCAAACGAGAACCCGGCTATCCAACACTGCGGGGCGTCGGTATGGACGGTTTGCAGCCAGTCGAGAGCGGAAGCGGCATCGGACAACTCGCCTTCGCCACGATCGTAAACACCCTGGCTGCGGCCAACGCCGCGGAAATTGAAGCGCAGTGTGGCAAAGCCGCGATTTACGAATGTTTGATAGAGCTGATAGACGACCTTGTTATTCATCGAGCCGCCATGCTGGGGATGGGGGTGCAACAATATGGCGATCGGTGAATTTGGCTTCTGGGCCGGATAAAAACGCCCTTCCAGGCGGCCTTCCGGTCCGTTCATAATAACTTCGGGCATCCGTTTCCTCGTTACCGGCACCGCTTTGCCGGCTAGTTCAATCAACACACTCGACTATATTCCGAAGCAAACCGGGCTGTTTATGGCAAATACTTGACCCCGCAGCTCGGGTAACCTATATGCCGGTTAGCGCTGCTAGGGTCCCCTAGATGCTTCGCAA
>JBLHHE010000204.1:0-5022 GCA_047616465.1 Alphaproteobacteria bacterium | reverse complement strand
AGATAGGCCAGCTCGGAGCCCCGGCAATCGGCGAAGCGCACAACGTGCTTTGCCAGCATTTCCTCTTTTGAAACTCGCGGCGTGTCCATCGGTTGCCTCCAGTCTGCGGGTTGGCGATGGTTGATATTGCTCTAGCTGTCGATCTCGCGGAGATTTCCGTCATCGTCGATCTCGAGCCCGGTTCCGCGCGCCGCTTCGACGATGCTCGGGTGCCAGGCAACGTGTCCCGAATCCGGTCCGCCGGTGATCCCTATCAACAATGCGTCCGGTTCCTCGGAAGCGCAGCGGAACCCGCGATAGATACCGGTCGGCATGTTAACGATATCGCCGGGCCCGAGAATTACGGAGCGCTCGTCTTCGCCCTCCAGCCAGTAGATTTGCCACTCACCGCGGATCGGAATGAACACCTCTTCGGTCAGGTGGGCGTGCAGCGCCGCGCCGTTGCCATTGGTGGCGCGATTGTAGGTTACGGCGAAGCCGTATGCCGGCGTCGAGATTTTTGGTTCGAGGGACGCATCTTTGGTATTTTCGGTGACGCCCATACCGATCATGTTGATAATTTCACGCTGGTAGCCGGGCAGCCGCTGGTCCAGGAAAGCAAGGTCGGATCCCGACGACGTCGCTTCGCGGGCGACGTACTTCGACTCCATTTCCTCAACTGATATTTTTGGCACATCCATGACCGTTCCGCCCCTTGGTTGGTTGAAGTTTATCCGCCCGCCCCATCCGCGTTTTCAACTTTGGCGGCGCAGAATTTGAACTCGGGGATTTTGCCCCACGGGTCGAGCTGCGGATTGGTGAGCAAGTTGGCGGCCGCCTCGGCGAAGCAGAACGGGATGAACACCATCCCCTCCGGCACGTCGCGGTCGGCGCGCGCGGCCAGCTCAATCGCCCCGCGTCGTGTGGCCACCCGAATGATGCCGCCAGGATCGACATCGAGGCGGCGCAATTCGCGCGGATGCAGGGTCGCCACCGCCTCGGGTTCGATGGCGTCGAGCACGGTCGCGCGCCGCGTGATCGCCCCGGTGTGCCAGTGCTCGAGCATGCGCCCGGTGGTCAGCACCATGGGGTAGTCGTCGTCGGGCAATTCGTCGGGCGGCAGCACATCGGCGGGCACGAATTTGCCGCGCCCCGACGGCGTCGGGAAGCCGGTGGCGAACATGATTTCCTGACCCGGCTGGTCTGGCGCATCGCACGGATAGGTGACGGCGTCCTCGCGTTGCAGCCGCTCCCAGGTGATGCCGTCGATGGAATGCATCGCCTGGCGCAGTTCCTCGAACACCCCATCGACGCCGCTATAGGTCCAGCCAAGGCCGAGCCGCTGGGCGAGTTGCTGGATGATCCACCAATCCTGCCGGACATCGCCGGGCAGAGGCAGCGCCGGCCGGCCGATCTGCACCTGCCGGTTGGTGTTGGTAACGGTGCCCGATTTCTCCGGCCAGGCGGAGGCCGGCAGAATGACGTCGGCGTGGACGGCGGTTTCCGTGAGAAAAATCTCTTGCACGACCAGATGATCCAGCGTGGCGAGCCCTTGGCGCGCATGGTGCTGATCGGGGTCCGACATGGCCGGATTTTCGCCCATGACATACATGCCTCGAATATCACCAGACCGCGCCGCATCCATGATCTCGACAACGGTGAGGCCGGCGTTGGGGTTGAGGTCCTCGACCCCCCACAGGGTCTCGAAGCGCGCCCGCGCCGCCGGGTCCGTCACCGCTTGATAGTCGGGATAGACCATCGGGATGAGGCCGGCGTCGGAGGCGCCTTGCACATTGTTCTGGCCCCGCAGGGGGTGCAGGCCGGTGCCTGGGCGGCCGATTTGGCCGGTGAGCAACGCCAGCGAAATCAGGCAGCGGGCGTTGTCGGTGCCGTGCACGTGCTGGGATATGCCCATACCCCAGAAGATGATGGACCGTTCGGCGTTGGCGTAAGTGCGTGCGATGGTGCGAATGGTCTCGGCGTCGACGCCGCAAACCGCCGCCATTTCCTCTGGTGGGAAGAGGGCAACCTTGGCCTTCAGCGCTTCGAAGTCTTCGGTGTAACCGGCGATATATTGCTCGTCGGCGAGTCCTTCTTCGAGGATGGTGTGCATCATCGCGTTGAGCAGCGCCACGTCGGTACCCGGCTTGAACTGCACGAAATGGTCGGCGTGGCGGGTCAGCGCGTAGCCGCGCGGGTCCATGACGATCAGCGTGGCGCCCCGTTTGGCGGCCTGTTTGAGATAGGTCGCGGCGACCGGGTGGTTTTCCGTCGGCCGCGCGCCGATGACGATAATACAGTCGGAATCCTGCGCCGCCGTGAACGGCGCGGTCACCGCGCCGGAACCGATGGTCTCCATCAGCGCGGCCACCGACGAGGCGTGGCACAGCCGGGTGCAGTGATCGACATTGTTGGTCTTGAAGGCGCTGCGAATGAGTTTCTGGAACAGATAGGCTTCTTCGTTAGAGCCCTTGGCCGACCCGAACCCGGCGATGGAGTTGCCGCCATGGCTGTCGGCAACCCGGCGTAGGCCGTTGGCGGCGGCGTCGAGCGCCTCGTCCCAACTGGCTTCGCGGAAATGGCTCGAGGGATCGGCGGGGTCGACTTCGTCATCCCAGCTTTTGCCGACGCCCTCCTTGCGGATCAGCGGCGTGGTCAGCCGGTGGGGGTGGCTCACATAGTCGAAGCCGAACCGGCCCTTGACGCAGAGCCGGCTTTCATTGGCCGGGCCGTTGCGCCCCTCGACCTTGACGATCTGGTCGTCCTTGATGTGATAGGTCAGCTGGCAGCCGACGCCGCAATAGGGGCAGATGCTATCGACGGTGCGGTCGGCGACGGCGGCGCCAACACCGGCCGCATCGACCATGGTCGCCGGTAACAGGGCCCCGGTCGGGCAGACCTGCACGCATTCGCCGCACGCCACACATGTCGAACTTCCCATCGGGTCGTCGAAATCGAAGACGATCTTGGCGCCGGCGCCCCGGCCGGCCATGCCGATCACGTCGTTGACCTGGACCTCGCGGCAGGCGCGCACGCATAAATTACAATGGATGCAGGCATCGAGATTGACCGCCATGGCGGGGTGGCTGGAATCGGGCGCCGGGGTCTCGACTTTTCCGCGGGCGGGCAGGCGGCTTGCCGCAACGCCGGTACGGTCGGCCCACTGCCAAAACTTGGATTGTGGGTCGGCGGCGGTGGCGCGCGCCGGCTGGTCCGCCAGCAGCAGCTCGATCACCATGTTGCGCGCCGCGGTGGCGCGCGGCGCCTGGGTCTCGACCACCATGCCGTCATCGGGCTGGCGCAGGCACGAGGCGGCCAGCGGCCGCTCGCCCTCGATATGAACCATGCACGCCCGGCAGTTACCGTCGGGCCGGTAGCCCGGCTCGGGGGTGTAGCAGAGATGGGGTATCTCGACCCCCTCGCGCTGGGCGACCTGCCAGATGGTCTCGTCCGGCGCGGCGGTGACCGCGCGGCCGTCGAGGGTGAAGGAAATAGCTTTGTCGGTCATGGCACCGCTAGGGTGCCGCGACGGGAGGCGTCGTGTCTAGAGGCTTACTTCGCCTCGATCAATTCGACCTCGAACAGCAACGTCGCGTTTGGCGGAATGACGCCGCCGGCGCCCGCTGCGCCATAACCCAGGGCGGGCGGGATGATCAGCGTCCGTTGGCCGCCGGGCTTCATGCCGGCAACGCCCTCGTCCCAGCCGCGGATCACCCGGCCGGCGCCCAGGGGAAAGCTAAAGGTCTGACCGCGGTCGACCGAGCTGTCGAATTTGTCGCCCTTGGCGCCATCCTTGTAGAGCCAGCCGGTGTAGTGCACGACCACATCCTGCCCGGCCTTCGCCGCGGGGCCATCGCCCGGCTTTGTGTCGATGTAGTTGAGGCCGCTCGAGGTGGTGATCGTTTCCTGGGCGTCGCTCATTTGCGGCACAACCAGAAAAGCGGTGAGGAGCAGAACGGCGAGCAGTCCCCGCAGTCCCCGGCGGGGGCGGCCATATTTATCGAACATTGTAGGCGCTTCCTTTGCATCAACATAAACATCAACTCGGTTAGATTAAGGGGGCCATTTTTCTGCGCCTAATGAACTTGCTGTGTGCCGCGCCGTCAAGATGCCGCGTGAAATAGCCTCGCCGCGCGCCGGTTCACCATACAGTCCCATGGCGTTGGTCTGCCGCAGGAATCCTACTTTTTCATAGAACCCTTCCTTGCCCAACACCGAGGTTAGGAAAATGCGCTCGACCGGCAATTTCGTCAGCAAAGCCTCAACCATCAGGCGTCCGACGCCGCACCCGTGGTGCTCTGGCGCGACCACGGCATCGAAGATCGAGGCGTAGAACACGCCGTCCGATGTGGCGCGCACGGCGCCCACCAATTCTGCGTCCTTAAGGACAAACACCACCGCGTAGCTATTGCGGAACGCCATGGCCAGGTCGAACGGCTTGCGCTCGAATAACGGCGCGCGGGCCATAATGTCGGCGAGCCGCCACCAGTCGATGTCGGTAATGTCGTGGGTAATGTCGTAGGTGCTGGCCATGGCCGGGCTCCCTTAAAGAATGGATCGAAGGGGGAAACCGGTACCTGCACATAACAAAAAACCGCCGTGCAGGGTGCCGGCGGTTTGCGATCTGTAACGTTTTTTTGGGGCTGTTACATCAGCCGCCACGCACACTCGAACCCGCCCGCTTCGCCCCATCGCGGGGCGCGGATAGCTATATTGGTTCGTTTGGCGGCTCGATACATCATCACGGGCGGGCTCCTAAATTAGGATGGAAACGAAGTCAAGCGATTGCTTTGATGCTGTGTTGCATCTCTAATATGTTAACGGTATACAACTATGAGTAACGTTGGGGGGAGAGAATGGCGAACGGAAAATCGGCTGAGTATTTGCCGGACGACCCACGGTATGGTCTGAACGACGCCGAACTTGAGGCGTATTACAGGGCCAAGCCGGCCCAATGGGCGATCTATTGCTGGGACAAGGCGGGCACGCTCGAGGCGCGCGGCACCTATCTGCAAGACCAGAGATTGTATGTGCAGTCGTTCG
>JBLHHE010000203.1:0-5022 GCA_047616465.1 Alphaproteobacteria bacterium | reverse complement strand
CACGCCCATGGCGACGAGACGTATCATTTCTGCGGGCAAGGCTGCCTGACCAAATTCAGGGGCGATCCCGAACATTATCTAAGCGGCGCCCATCGTAAGGCTGCGGCGGACGCTCCGGCGGATGCCGAGTACACCTGCCCCATGCATCCAGAGATCGTGCAGGTTGGCCCCGGTTCTTGCCCGATCTGCGGCATGGCGCTGGAGCCGATGATGGTGACCGCCGAGGCGGCTCCCAATCATGAGTTGATCGACTTCACCCGCCGGTTTTGGGTCGGCGTTGTCTTCGCTGTTCCTCTGCTGATCATGGCGATGGGCGAGATGCTGCCCGGCTTTTCGTTCCATGGATTGGTGCCGGGGGCGTGGTTCGGATGGATCCAACTCGTATTGGCAACGCCGGCGGTGTTGTGGTGCGGCTGGCCGTTTTTCCAACGCGGCTGGGCCTCGATTGTGACCTGGAACCCCAACATGTTCACGTTGATCGCCATCGGCACTGGTGCGGCCTTCCTTTACAGTTCGGTCGCTGTGATTGCGCCCGCGATATTTCCCGCCCAATTCCGCGACGCTGGCGGCCGGGTCGAAATCTATTTCGAAGCCGCCGCCGTAATTATCGTTCTCGTTCTGCTGGGCCAGATGCTCGAGCTACGCGCGCGCGAGCGCACCGGCGGCGCACTGCGGGCCCTGCTCGATCTGGCGCCGAAAACCGCCTGGCGTCTGCGCGACGATGGTGGTGATGAAGAGGTCACCCTCGATCAGGTCATCGTCGGTGACCGGCTGCGGGTGCGTCCCGGCGATGCGGTGCCGGTCGATGGCGAAGTTATTGAAGGCCACAGCGCGGTAGACGAATCCATGGTGACCGGCGAATCGATCCCGGTTGAAAAGACCATCGGCGACCGGGTCATCGGCGGCACCCTCAACGGTACCGGTGGCTTCGTCATCAGGGCCCAGCGGGTAGGGGCCGAGACCATGCTGTCGCAGATTGTCCAACTGGTCTCCCAAGCCCAGCGCAGCCGAGCGCCGATCCAACGGCTCGCCGACCTGGTCGCGGGCTATTTCGTACCGGCGGTGGTTGCCGCGTCGGTCACGGCGTTTGCCGCCTGGGCGATCTGGGGGCCGCCGCCGGCGATGGCGTTCGCCATCGTCGCCGCCGTATCGGTGCTGATTATTGCGTGCCCCTGCGCGCTTGGTTTGGCGACGCCGATCTCGATCATGGTGGCCACCGGGCGCGGCGCCCAGGCCGGGGTTTTGGTGCGCGATGCCGAGGCGTTGGAGACCCTGGCCAAGGTCGATTTACTGATCGTCGATAAGACCGGCACCCTGACCGAAGGCCGCCCCAAGGTCACCTCGGTAATGCCGGGCGAGGATATTTCGGAAGCCGTGTTGCTCGGCCTCGCCGCGGGCCTCGAGCGGGGCAGCGAGCACCCGCTAGCCGCCGCCATCGTTGCCGGCGCTGAGGCGCGCGGTGTTACGCTGGCCGAAGTCGCGGAGTTTCAGTCGATTACCGGCAAGGGGGTCACCGGCAAAGCGGAGGGCGTGCGGATTGCCTTGGGCAATGCCGCGTTACTCGAGGCGCTGGGCGTTGCCGCCGGTAGCTGGACCGCGCGGGCCGACGCGCGCCGCAGCGACGGTGAGACCGTCATGTTTGTTGTGCGCGGCGACGCGGTCGCGGGCCTGATCGGGGTTGCTGACCCGGTCAAGGAGACGACGCCCGAGGCGCTGGCCGCACTGAGCAGCGACGGTATCGAGATCGTCATGGTGACCGGAGACAACCGCACCACCGCCGAAGCGATTGCCCGCAGGTTGGGCATCGCCGGGGTCGAGGCCGATGTGCTGCCCGAGGACAAGAACGCCATCGTCGCGCGTTACCGCGAGGCGGGCCGCACGGTGGCGATGGCCGGCGACGGCGTCAACGACGCCCCGGCTTTAGCCGCTGCCGATGTGGGTATCGCCATGGGCACCGGAACCGATGTGGCGATGGAGAGTTCGGGCATCACCCTGATCAAGGGCGATCTGATGGGGTTGGTGCGCGCCCGACACCTCAGCAAGGCAACCCTGCGCAATATCCGCCAGAACCTGTTTTTCGCCTTTTTCTACAACGCCCTGGGCGTGCCGCTCGCTGCCGGCGTGCTGTTCCCGGTATTCGGCTTGCTGTTAAACCCGATGATCGCCGCCGCGGCCATGAGCCTCAGCTCGGTATCGGTGGTCACCAACGCGCTGCGCCTGCGCAACGTGCGTCTCTAAGCGGATCATTCCATCGCATTGGCGGCGCGCAGACCGGCGAGCATCGATGAACCCATTAGAAAAGCGCGGTGTTTTTCCGCATTCTCGGCAGCGGTGCGCATGGCGTCTTGGCTCGTGCGGCGGGCGGCGGGATCTTTTTCGTTCAAGAACTTGGTGTTGCGGATGGTCTGCTGGCGCACATCTTCCAAGGCGACGTAGCGGCGCTGGCGGGAATAGCGGTCGAGTACGGCCTCATCGGCCTCGCCGCGCCAAATCTGGCCTAGCTTATCGGCCAGGTTCATGGCGTCGTGGACGCCGGAATTCATGCCCATGCCGCCCATGGGGCTGTTGATGTGGGCGGCATCGCCGACCAGGGCGATTTGGCCTTTGCGGAAATCGTCGGCGACGCGTTGGTGGATGCGCCAGATCGAACGCTGTAGGGCGACGGTCGCGCCACTTTGGCCGAGAAACGCCGCCATGCGCGCTTCGGCGACGTCGTCGCGCAGCGCCGTCTCGTCATCCTCGCCGTTGCGCGAGGAAAACGAAATGCGCCAATATTCCGGTAGATGCAGCAGCACGCACCATTCGTCCGGATCGGAGATATAGGCGACCCCGGAAACGTCGGGCAGCGCCGCGCCAATATCGAAATGGGTGCCGTACTGGACGATTTTTTCCTCGTAGGTAAAACCTTCGAAGCCGATATCGAGGGAACGGCGGACGTTCGACCGGGCGCCGTCGGCACCGACCACAAACCGGCCCTGCAATGTCTCTTCGCCGTCCGGTGTCTTGACCCGAACCGAGGCGGAGTCCGCATCCTGTTCGGCGCTGAGAACCTCGTGTCCATAGCGGATGTCCACATGGGGATAATCGTCGAGCATACGATAGAGGACCTTGTTCAGGTTCATCTGCTCGTACTGCACCCGGAACGGGTAGTCGGTCTCATCCTTGATCGCGGCGAGGTCGAATTCGGCGACCAAGCCTTCCTTGCGGTCGCGGAACTGCCAGATCGGCGTAATCAGGCCGTTCTCGATAACGCTGTCGACCGCACCGAGCTGGCGCAGATACTCCAAGGTCGGCGGATGAAATGTCGTCGCGCGGCGGTGATCCACTGGCGTTGGCTGCGCCTCCAGCATCAGCACGGGAATATCTTGCTGGGCGAGCGCCAATGTGGCGATCAACCCGGCCGGGCCGCCGCCGGCAACAATGATGCGATTGCTTTCGTACACGGCCCGAACTCTATGCGCTCACCGCCGCCTTCAGAGGCGGGTATTGGGCGAGAATACTGGCGGTTTCAGCCATTTCTTCGGCATCATTGAACATCGCCACACCGGCCGCCTCCATGGTCGCGAACCAGCTTTGTTTATGTTCCAGCGTGCCCATCATGGAGTGGAATAGCGGCAAGGGAGAGCCTTTGGCGAGGCGGGCCAATTCGTCGATGATCGGGCCGGCATCGACCATGAATGGCACCACATGGATCATCAAAATGGCGTCGAATTGTTTGGCGCCATGGCGTAGCGCGGAGGCGAACGCCGCGCCGAAACGGTCTTCGCGGGCGTCGGCCAGCATGTCGATGGGGTTGGCGATGGCGGCTTCGGGCGGCATCAAGGCTGTCAGGTCAGCGGCATAGGCGTCGGGCAGCGGAGGCATCTCCAGCCCGTCATCGATCAACCTGTCGGTGGTGATAACGCCGGGCCCGCCGGAGTTGGAAAACAGCAGAACCCGTTTGCCGATGCCCTTTGGGTGAAACCCGAAACCCTTCGCCGCCAGCAGTAATTGGCGCAGACTTTTAACCCGGATGACGCCGCACCGTTGCAGGAACGCGGCGGCCTCGGCGTCCGCCATGGCGATGCCGCCCGTGTGGTTGCGCACCGCGCTGGCGCCGGGGGCGGTACGGCCGCCAACCATGGCGACCACCGGTTTCTTGGCGGCGACCGAGCGCGCCACCGCGGCGAACCGCTCGGTGTCGGCGATCGATTCGATGTAGAGCAGAACACAGGTGCAATCGTCCTGCTCGCCGAGATAGGCCAGGTAATCGGCAACTTCCAGATGCGCCCCATTGCCGACCGAGACGATGGTGCTGATCGGCAGGCCGCGGGCATTGCCCGTCGCGATGACCTCTTCGGTGATAGCGCCGGATTGCGAGATCACCGCGATTCCGCCGCCCAGGGGCAGGTCGCGCAGAAACGTCGCCGCGAACGGCGTGGTTTCGGTCAGGTGAATACAGCCGGCGCAGTTCGGGCCGAACACGGTGATGCCGGCGGCTTCGGTCTTGCGCAGCAATTCGCGCTCGCGCGCCTCGCCCTCCGGCCCCGCCTCGCGAAAGCCGCCGGGCAGGATCATCAGGTTCTTGTGCCCGCTCGCCGCCGCCTCATCGACCACGTCGAGGATCAGATCGGGGCGGACCACGATAACGGCGAGATCGGCCGGTTCGTCCAATTCGCGTAGCGACGTTGCGGCTGGCAGCCCCAGCATATCGCCACCGCGCGGGTTAACCGGGATGATTTTACCAGGGAACTTCGAGGCGATCAGATTGCGCAACACCGCACCGCCCGAGCTGGTCGCACGTTCGCTGGCGCCGACGATGGCGACGCTGGTCGGCTGCAGAAAGGGGCGGCAATCGCGCGGTTCGCTCATAATCGGCGCTTTCTGGTGGTCCCGTCAGAAAACATAAAACACTGTGCCGCGCACGCATAATGGCCAGTGGCCGGCCTCGAACAGGCGGTACTTGGCGATAAAGGGATTGTCGGTGGCGAGGTCGGCTGCGGCCCCAACCGCGGCCTGATAGCACGCCATGGTCGCGGCGCC
>JBLHHE010000202.1:0-5030 GCA_047616465.1 Alphaproteobacteria bacterium | reverse complement strand
ACTTGCTACAAAAGGTGTTCGGCGCCAGTTAAGCGTTTTTACGCTGGTAACAATCGGTTACCTTGAGCCCATGACTAAGACACTGGGCCCTTTCGATTATGTCATTGTTGGCGCCGGCACTGCCGGTTGCGTGCTGGCGAACCGCTTGTCCGCCGACCCCGAGGTGAGCGTTTGCCTGCTCGAGGCCGGGGGTAACGATAATTACATCTGGGTCCATATCCCGGTCGGCTATTTGTATTGCATGGGCAATCCACGCACCGATTGGGGCTTTACGACCGAAGCCGAGGCGGGTCTCAACGGACGCGCGCTGAACTATCCGCGCGGGCGTATTCTCGGCGGCTGTTCGGCGATCAACGGCATGATCTATATGCGCGGTCAGGCGCGCGACTATGATGGCTGGCGTCAGCGGGGTAATGCCGGCTGGGGCTGGGACGATGTGGTGCCCTATTTCCTGCGCTCCGAAGACCAGGCGGCCGTCCCCGCCGACGACATGCATAACCAAGGCGGCGAGTGGCGGGTCGAGCGCCAGCGTCTGTCCTGGAAAGTGCTCGACTCGTTTCGCGAGGCGGCGGCCGAGGCCGGTATTCCCAAGACCGACGATTTCAACCGCGGCAACAATGAGGGCTGCGGCTATTTCCACGTCAACCAGCGCTCCGGCGTACGGGTCAGCGCCGCCAAAGCATTTTTAAAACCGGCGATGAAGCGCCCGAACGTGACCGTGCTGACCCATGCCCAGGCCCGGCGTCTGAGCATTGCCGACGGCCGGGTCACCGGGGTCGATATCTGGCTTAAGGGCGAGGAAGCGCACGTCGCCGCCAACGGCGAAGTGGTGCTGGCGACCGGCTCGGTCGGCACTCCGCAACTGCTCGAGCTGTCGGGGATCGGCGGCGGCGCCCTGCTACAGGCCCATGGGATCGACGTTGCTCACGATTTGCCCGGGGTCGGTGAGAATTTACAAGATCATCTGCAGATCCGCTGCGCCTACAAGGTACACGGGGTGAAAACCCTCAACGAAAAGGCCAACAGCCTGGTCGGCAAGGCCAGTATCGCGCTCGAATACGCCCTATTTCGCAGCGGGCCCATGTCGATGGCGCCGAGCCAATTGGGCGCGTTCGTCAAATCCGATCCGGCGATGGAGACCCCCGATCTGCAATATCATGTGCAGCCGCTCAGCCTCGATAAGTTCGGCGAACCCTTGCATGGTTTCCCCGCGCTGACCGCCAGCGTCTGTAATCTGCGCCCGGAATCGCGCGGCAGCATCCATATAACCAGCCCCGATGCGCGCCAACAGCCGTCGATCAAACCGAATTACCTCTCCGCCGCCGCGGACCAACGGGTCGCGGCGCAGGCGATCCGAGTGACCCGAAACATCGTCGCGCAGCCGTCTTTTGCCCGATACCGTCCCGAAGAATTCAGGCCCGGCCCCGACTATGGTAACGACGACGAAGGCCTGGCGCGCGCCGCCGGCGATGTCGGCACCACAATCTTCCACCCCGTCGGCACGGCCCGGATGGGCGACGACGCTATGGCCGTGGTTGACGACAGGCTGCGGGTGCATGGCGTGGCCGGGTTGCGCGTCGTCGATGCTTCGGTGATGCCGACGATCACCTCGGGCAATACCAATTCGCCGGTTATCATGATTGCCGAAAAGGCATCCGATATGATCCGCGAAGACCGGCGCCGCTGATCCTGCAAGGAGCATTACGAACAAGATGGCAAATTTCTACCAACCCGACATGGGCGCCAACCCGGAGAACCCGTTCGCCCGCGACGCCGACGGTAAGCTGGTGCGCCGCACGTTCTGGCTCGACATGGGCGACCGCTCGGTGGTGCTCGCCATGACCCAGGGTGTCGGCGCCAATCTGACCAACGAACAAAAACGCGCCCATTTGGACGATATCGGCCGGGCGGCCTTGGTCGACCAGATATGCGTGCAGGAAATCATCCCGCCCGACTAAGAGGAAGCGAAACACCATGGATGAGGCAACACTTAGGGGCATCGCTACCCAACTGTCGAAACCTTCCGGCGAAGGCGCGGAGGCGATTGCTACGGCAATGAACGAGGTCAATAGCGCCATAACGGCGCGGGCGATCGAAACCCTGGCGCCCCGGGCGGGCGAGACCATCGCCGAGATCGGCCCCGGCAACGGCGCCTTGTCGCTACCAATAGTCGAGGCGCTGGGCAAGGACGGACGCTACCGGGGCATCGATCTGTCGGAAGACATGGCCCGCACCGCGGCGGCGACCTTAAGTGCGGCAGGCGCCGCGCGCGTCGATATCCACAACGGCGATTGCCAAAGCGCGCCGATCGAGGCCACCAGCCTGGATGGGCTTATGGCGGTCAATTTGCTCTATTTCATCGACGATTTGCCCGGCCTGCTCGGGCAGATCGCCAGTTGGCTTAGGCCTGACGGGCGCGTGGTGTTCGGCATTCGCTCGCCGGCCTCGCTCAACGCCATGCCGTTTACCCAATATGGTTTCCGGGTACGCGAGACCGCAGAGATCGAGGCTGCGCTGCGTGGGGCGGGCTTCGCCAACATCGCCTCGTCCTACCATGACGAAGGCGCGACCATGCTCGGGGAGCTGGAAATTCCGGTCGATTCGATCATTATCGAGGCCCGTTCGCACTAACAGCGCGCTAGCCACACTCCGGGGAAGGAACGCCATGGCACCGCAAGCAGGCTATCAAATCGTTGCCGATGAATTCGCCGGTTTCGTCGACACCGAAACCCCGCCCGAACAACTCTGCACCGGCTTCATCTGGACCGAGGGGCCGGTCTATTTCGCCGAGACCGATACGCTACTGTTCAGCGACATCCCCAATAACCGCATGATGGCCTGGCGCCGCACCGAGGGCGCCAGCGATTTCCTCAACCCCGCCGAATTCACCAACGGACATATCCGCGACCATGACGGCCACCTGGTCAGTTGCGAGCATGGCGGGCGGCGGGTCATCCGGCGCTTCGAAGACGGCACGGTTGAGGTGATCGCCAACAGCTATGACGGCAAGCGCTTGAACTCGCCCAACGATCTGGTGATGGCGTCAGATGGCGCGATCTGGTTCACCGATCCGCCCTACGGCATCTTGAGCAATGTCGAGGGCTATAAGGCCGATAGCGAGTTGGGCGGCAATTACGTGTTCCGGCTCGACCCGCAAACGGGCGCGCTGGCTATCGTCGCCGACGATTTCGACAAGCCCAACGGCCTCGCCTTCTCGCCCGACGAAAAGATCCTCTACATCGCCGACAGCGGCGCCATCAACGGCGGGTCGGACCCCAGTTTCAATGCCGATGCGCCCCACCACATCCGCGCCTTCGACGTGATCGGCGGCCGCACGCTGGCCAACAGCCGCCTGTTCGTCAATATCGAGCGCGGCGTGCCCGATGGTCTGCGCGTCGATAGGGGTGGTTTCGTGTGGACCAGCGCCGCCGACGGCGTCCATTGCTACGCGCCCGACGGCGCGCTCTACGGCAAGATCCTGCTGCCCGAAGTGGTGGCCAACCTGACCTTCGGCGGGCCCGACGGTACGTATATGTTCATCGCCGCCACGACATCGATCTACGGCGTCGCCACCACAAGGCGCGGCGCGGCGGACCGGCGTTAGCCGGTGATATTAGTCGAAAAATGGTAGTGGACGCAGTCTCAAGCGAACTCGTCTCTGCTCGATTTCCCTGTTTAACAGGGAAAGAACAGGGAAATACTCCGAAATTGAACCATATTCGGACCATTGAACGCCGGTAAGGCGCTGAGATTACGCACTTATTTAAGCAATTTCCCTCAAATCAATAACAGGGAACTTTTTTCCCCCAACAGGGAATTTATTCAAAATATCAGGGAATTTTGCGATGGAAACAGGGATCGGTCCAGATCGATCGACAGACGTGGATTCTGAAATATCCCCGCGGTGGCCGAAGCAGGGATCGAGCCCTCGGTCGGCAGCGTTGGGGACGGTTACGACAACGCCTTGGCCGAAACGATCAACGGGCGCTACAAGGCCGAGGTGATCCACCGACGAGGGCCGTGGCGATCCTTCGAGGCCGTCGAATACGCCTCCCTGGAATGGGTCGACTGGTTCAACAACAGGTGATTGCTGCAGCCCATCGGCAACATCCCTCCCGTCGAAGCTGAACAACGCTACTATGCCATGCTGGACGAGCCAGCCATGGCCGCATAACTTAAACCAAACGGCCTCCGGCAATCCCGGTGCGGTTCAAAGTTTGAATTTGGGTGATATAGAGTCGGTTTGTTGCCTAGCTGTTGCTCGTGGCCGACATAGCCTTATCATTGACCTGCGACCCGACTTCCCTCCGGTCATAGCGAAGCGAAGGCGGAAGGTGCCCAGGGGCGGATTCGAACCACCGACACGCGGATTTTCAGTTTTCATAGTGGTGAAACGCCAACAGTCCGGATCGTTCTGAATCGCGCCGAAATCAGCCAATTATTGCGTTCCGGCGGCCGTGGCTGTTGCTATCTCGATCCCGGAATAACCGGAACATTCCGAGCACAGTTACACACGAATTCCGCTTTGCTGGGGTCGAATAATTTACACCGTCAGAGCGGAAGTGGCTCTCGATGCCCTTATTCCTTCTAATTCAGTGGATGATCGTAGAATAGGAAATTCCAATTCCTCAAACACCAATCGCGCAATCTGCTCCCAGTAACTCAAAATCAAGTTTCTTAGTGCGGCTCAATCATATGAACGTCGCGCTGCGGGAATGGGATGGTGATGCCACGCTCATTAAAGCTTTTCCAAATTGCGCGCATCACGTCGCTTTGCGGTTCGTACCGGCCTTGCGTGACATCGTCGACCCAAAATAGCAGTAAAAAGTTCACAGAGCTGTCGCCGAATTCGCGCAGATAACATTGCGGTTCCGGATCCTTGCTACATCTTTCGTGGGACCGCGCAGCGTCCAATATGAGCTCCCGGGCCAACTCAATATCCGAGCCATAGCTCACACCAAGCGGGATTTCGACCCGGCCTTGCGGGTTGCTATAGGTCCAGTTGATTACCTGGTTGGTAATAAAATCTT
>JBLHHE010000201.1:0-5070 GCA_047616465.1 Alphaproteobacteria bacterium | reverse complement strand
CCGGAACTTGGCTTCCAGCTCGTCCCAACATTTATAATAGTCGGCCTGAAGCTGTGGGCAGTCGAGCGCAAATTGGGTCGGCCGCACGGCGTATTTGGTCTCGAACATGAAGGCCATGGTGTCGCTGATCTTCTGCGGTGCGAGTTCGGCTTGCGACGCGGCGGCGAAGGTGTCGGCGTCGGGGCCGTGCGCGGTCATGCAATTGTGCAGGCTGGCGCCGCCGGGGCGGAACCCGTCCGCCTTGGCGTCATAGGCGCCGGTGATCAGCCCCATAAACTCGCTCATAAAGTTGCGGTGGAACCAGGGCGGCCGGAAGGTGTGTTCGGCGACCACCCAGCGTGGCGGGAATATAACGAAGTCGAGATTGGCCGTGCCGGCCTGCCCCGAGGGTGACGTCAGAACGGTAAAGATCGACGGGTCGGCGTGATCGAAACTCACCGTGTTGATGACCATGAAATTGGCCAGATCGTATTTATAAGGAACGTAATTGCCGTGCCAGCCGACGACGTCGAGGGGCGAACGGTCGAGCTCGGTCGCCCACAGATTACCCTGGAACTTGAACACCAGCTCGAAGGCGCCGGTGCGGTCTTCGAAGGCGGCGACCGGGCTTAGGAAATCGCGCGGATTGGCCAGGCCGTTGGCGCCGATCGACCCGAGCTCGGGCAGGCGCAGCATTTCGCCGTAATTTTCGCAGACATATCCCCGCGACGGTCCGTCGGGCAGGTCGACCCGGAATTTGATTCCCCGCGGCACCACGCAGATTTCGCCGGGCGCCACCTCGATAATGCCGAGTTCTGTGTGCAGCGCGAGCCGGCCCTGCTGGGGTACCAGCAGCATTTCGCCGTCACCGTTTTGCAAGTAACGGTCTGTCATCGAACGGTTGGCGGCATAGATAAGAATGGCGATGCCGGTATGGCTGGCCGCATTTCCATTGCCCCCCAGGGTCACCAACCCGTCGATGAAGTCGGTCGGCGCGTCGGGAAGGGGTAGCGGATCCCAACGCAATTGATTGGGCGGCGGCGCGGCTTCGTTGCACGGCGCGGTGCGCAGCAGGCCGTTATCGATTTGGTGGAACGGTGGATGTTTGGCCGAGGGCCGGATCCGGTAAAACCAGGTGCTGCGGTTTTCGGCCCGGGGCGCCGTGAAGGCCGTACCGCTAAGGCTCTCGGCATAAAGCCCATGGGCGACCTTCTGCGGCGAGTTCTGGCCACGGGGCAAAGTGTCAGGCAGCGCCTCGCTGGCGAACCTGTTGCCGAAGCCCGACTGGTACTCGAGCTCGGTGGTGGTGACATTATCCATCTCACCCTCGCGGGGGTTTCTGGGGTCGTATTTCAATATTAGTTACATATGTAACTAATACCAAGCGCGCATAATGTAGCTATTTCCTTAAGGTACCGTATAGCCGCCATCGATCAGCAGATCGCTGCCGGTCATGAACGAAGCATCGTCGCTGGCCAGGAATGCCGCGCCGGCGGCGATTTCGTCGGGCTCTCCCAAACGGTCGAGCAGGGTGTTGGACGTCGCCTGCGCGTCGGCTTGCGAGGGGAAGTTGGCTAGGTAACGGCCGGTTTCCACCGGTCCCGGCGACAGGCTGTTGACGCGAATTTTCTGCGCGGCGTGGTCCAGCGCCATGGCCCGGGCGAGGTTGATTAGCGCCGCTTTCTGGGCGCAGTACCAGGGCCGTCCGGGCCTGGCCGTGCGGCCGAGTTGCGAGGCGACATGGATGATGGAGCCGCCGCCGCGCGCGTCCATCGCCGGTATGGAATGCTTCGACATCAGGAAGGCGCTGTTGAGATTGACGTCCATGGTGCGCCGCCAGTCTTCCAGCGATATTTCAGTGACCGGCGCCAGGGGAAGATCGAACACGGCGTTGTTGACCAGAATGTCGAGCCCGCCGAATTGTTCGCGCGCGGTTTGCACGGCGGTTTCAGCTGTTGCCTCTTCGGCTACGTCGGCGGTGAGCGCGGTTGCCCGGGCGCCGCCATCGGTAAGCCCGGCGACGGTCGCCTCGACCGTTTCGCGGTTAATATCGACACAGACAATTGCCGCACCTTCTGCCGCAAAGCGGCGGCAGATGGCGCTGCCGATACCGCCGCCGGCGCCGCTGACGATGGCGACTCTACCTTCTAATCTGTTCATTTATTCTCTCCCGTTGGTGCGCGTGGCGACGCAAACCCTTATGGGCGGCGGTTTTTAGGCAATAGCGCAGCATTGATAGAGAATTTACAACGAATTGTAATTGAAAGGAATTCCATCGAATTTCCGGTCGAACTATAGTGTTTCTCGTGACTAGCCGACCTCGCTTGAGGCCGGTGGAATTGCGGGCCGGGACGAACGATCCCCCTCCTTGGTCTCCCCGCAATCTTTTAGTCCAATCTCCATAGATGGTTGGCGGGGCCCCTTTTTAACGCAGGGGGGCCCCGCTGCTTTCGTTGGCAAGCGCGTCAGCCGCAGGTCCCGTTCATGAATACGTTCGAGATGTCGCTACGGATCGACGCCGCCGTGCGTCGCCGGTCTACCGCTGATTGGTAGACGCTGTCGACGTTGCTGAACGCCTTGAGCGCTTCTTCAGTCGGCGTTTGGCCCGCATACTCGAACGCATCGAAGCCGCACCGCGCCATGAAGGCCAGTTGGTCGCGCAAGACGTTACCGACGGCGCGTACTTCTCCGGTAAACCCATACCGTTCGCGCAGCAGGCGCGCGTAGGAATAGCTGCGGCCATCCTTAAACTGGGGGAAGTCGAGGGCGACGAGCGAGAGCCTGTCGAGATCGTCCGCGATCTCTTGCGGCGACTGGTCGGCGTCGAGCCGCACGCCGAGGGGTGCGTTGCGGCCGATCAAGGCGTCGCGATCGGTCTGCCAGCGCCGGAGCGAGACGATGGCGCCACCGTCTGCCGGGATCGGCGCGTCATCGTCGATATGTTGCCACGTATCGACGGCGACCCTTTGGTCTTTAATGAGCGGCATAGACTGCCTCCTTGAAGGGGTTCTGGCCAACCCGGTGATAGGTATCGAGGAAACGTTCGCCATTGCGGCGTTGGCCGAGATAGGTGTCGATGATGGTCTCGACCGCATCCACCACCTGCTCGCCGGACACTGCTGGACCGACGATATCGCCAACGCGGGCGTTTTCGTCGGCGCTGCCGCCGAGCGTAATCTGGTAGTATTCGTCGCCCTTACGGTCGACGCCCAGGATGCCGATGTGGCCGACATGGTGGTGACCGCAGGCGTTGATGCAGCCCGATATTTTGACCTTCAACTCGCCGATATCGTATTGCCGGTCGAGGTCGGCGAACCGTTCGCTGATCTGCTGCGCGATGGGAATCGACCGCGCATTGGCGAGGGCGCAATAGTCGAGCCCCGGGCAGGCGATAATATCGGAAACCAGTCCCAGGTTCGGGGTGTTGAGATCATGGGATTTGAGGGTCTGCCAGATAGCGTACAGATCGGCCTGGCGAACATGGGGCAGCACTAAATTCTGCTCGTGGGTGACGCGGATTTCCGAAAGACTGAAACGCTCGGCCAGCGCCGCCACCGCCTCCATCTGCTCCGCCGTGGCGTCGCCGGGCACGCCGCCGATCGGTTTGAGCGAAATGTTGGCGATCGCATAACCTGGCGCCTTGTGGGGCGCCACATTGGTCCGGGCCCACTTGGCGAACGCCGGGTCTTCGAGGCGCCAGCGCGCGAATACGCCCGGACCGGCCTGCGATGTTTCGTAGGAGGGCGGGGTGAAGAACGCCGCGATGCGCGTCTTCTCGGCGGCTGGCAGATCGACGTGATCGCGTTGAATTTGCCGCCATTCCTGCTCGACCCTATCGGTGAAGGCTTCAGCGCCGGTCTCGTGGACGAGGATCTTGACGCGCGCCTTGTACAGATTATCGCGCCGGCCAAGCTGGTTGTAGACCCGCAGGATCGCCTCGAGATAAGACAGCAGGTGTCGCTCGGACAGGAAGTCGCGAATGGTTGGACCGACCATCGGCGTGCGCCCCAGGCCACCGCCCACGATGACCTCGAATCCCAACTCGCCGTCGCCATTGCGCTTCACGATCAGACCGATGTCGTGCATCCGGACCACCGCCCGGTCGTGCTGTGCGCCGGTCACGGCGATCTTGAACTTGCGTGGCAGAAAGGAGAACTCGGGGTGCAGGGTCGACCATTGGCGGACGATCTCGGCATAAATGCGCGGATCGGCCACCTCGTCGGCGGCGACGCCGGCATACTGGTCGGCGGTGACGTTACGGATGCAGTTGCCGCTGGTTTGCAGCGCATGCATTTGCACGGTCGCCAGCTCGGCCAGGAGGTCCGGCGTTTCCTCCAGCTTCGGCCAGTTATATTGCAGGTTTTGCCGTGTCGTGAAGTGGGCATAACCCTGGTCATAACGCCGTGAGATGTCGGCCAGGGCGCGCAGTTGCGTCGCCGACAAAACGCCGTAAGGGATGGCGACACGCAGCATGTAGGCGTGCAATTGCAAGTAAAGGCCGTTCATCAACCGTAGCGGCTTGAACTCGTCCTCGCTCAACTCGCCCTTGAGCCGCCGGCGAACCTGGTCGCGGAACTGTTCGACCCGCTGGTCGACGAACGTCTGGTCTATATCGTCGTAGAGGTACATCTATGCTCTCCGCTTTGTCCTACTGCCCGGCCTGCTTGCCCAGGTCGGTACGTATGCTGGGGCCCATCGCCCGGATATATTCGCGGTACTTTTTCGGCCGCAGTTCGCCGTCGAATTCGGCCACATCGATCAGGTAGGGGTCGACGACGATCCGGTCGCCTTCCGCCTGCTTGGCGAGGGCCTGAATGCTTTGGGCTGTTGCTTCGTCGGTAGCGATGTGTCCGTCGGCCAGCCGTTCTGACCAACCGCCCTCGGGCGTGAGATAAACCACCAGACCGTCGGTCAACCGGTTTGCCGAAACCACCTGTTGAATCATCATCTAATCTCCTAGCCCGCCAGCGCGCGCAGCGGTGACGTACCGAATTCGGCGGCGGTTGTGAGGGCCAGCGCCGCGACGTCGCCGATAACGATCAACGCCGGACCGTTGATTGCGTGTTGCGCGACCAGTGTCTCGAGTTGTGC
>JBLHHE010000200.1:0-5087 GCA_047616465.1 Alphaproteobacteria bacterium | reverse complement strand
AATGTCGAGGTCGTATTCGCGCAGCTTGCGGTCATAGTCCCCGGGCGTTTTGCCGATATGGGGCCAGCGCACCATGTTCTGATTCTGGCCGCGCTGAAACTGGCGGCCGTGCTTGGCGGCTTCTTCGACATAGAGGTCGACCAGCTCGGACATGCCCTGCGTGGTCATGAAGTAAGTCGGGATGAAGCCATGCTTGGCGCAGAATTTGATCGATTCCGGGCTCTTCGAAGCCGCGACCATGACCGGCGGATGGGGCTTCTGGAAGGGCTTCGGCACCACGCAAACCCGCTGCACCGCTCCGTTTTCATCAATCTCGCCTTCGACGCCGGCTTCGGAAGCAATTTTCCAGGCCGGATAGTCCTCGACGCCGGTCTCGAACGGATATGGCGCCTTGTAAAATTTACCGTCCAGGCGAACCGACTCTTCGGTCCAGCATTTGAGGACCATTTCAACGCGCTCTTCGAAAATCTCGCGGTTTCGCTTATCGTTGTCGCTGCCGTCGGACACCGTCGCGACTGAATCCGAGAACTGCCCAATGATGTTGGTCCAGCGTGATTGGTAGCCGCGCGCAAAGCCTACCCAGAACTTACCCTTGGTCAGGTGATCGATGATCGCAGTTTCCTCGGCAACCCGGATAGGATCCTGCGTCGCGGCCACATAACCCAGCGCGCCAACATGCATGTTCTTGACCTGGCCTGCCCAGTACGCATTCAAAACGCCCGGGTTGGGGCCAACTTCATAGCCCTCGGAATGGAAATGATGCTCGATCGCCCCCATGCCCCAGACGCCCATGTCGTCGGCGGCCTTCGCGATGTCGGTCCACTCGTGGACAAGGCGGTGGTATGTGTCGCTATCGTTGCCGACGGGCCGATTAGCCTTGCGGCCCTCCTCGCCGTCCGTGGGAAACACGGGATATAATTGTAAAATAACCTTCGGCAGCGCCATGCTGTACTCCCTAACTATCGCGCGTGTCTGAAACCCGGATCCAGGACCGGAACCGGAAATTAATCGACTCACTTGCCCACGGCAAATAATAAGTTTCAATAGTATCTATCTTGTGAAACTATAACTGGATGTCTCCCACAATGCGGTATTAGACCCTTGGATTTGCGCCATATACGCTCGTTTATCGCGGTTTACGAGGAAGGCAGCATCAATCGCGCCGCCACCCGCCTGCATTGCGCCCAGCCCAGTCTTAGCCTGCAATTGCGTAATCTGGAAGAATCCCTGTCGGTTGCCCTGTTCGAACGCCACGCCCGCGGCGCCCGGCCCACAGCGGCGGCAAAGCGTTTCTATCAACACTGCATTACGATCCTCGGTGAGGTGGAAAGCGCCGAACAGCATATGCGCGACTGGGCGCGCGAGATTGCCGGGGCGCTGACGGTCGGATTGATTCCTACGATCACGAAAAGCGTCTTGCCGCAGGTGCTGCCCGACTACACCGAAAGATTGCCGAACGTCGATATAAGAGTGGTCGAAGCCTACACCGGCACCTTAACCGACTGGGTGATATCCGGCGAACTCGATTTCGCTATCGTCACCGAGCCGCCGATTGAAGAGGGACTAGTGCTGCGCGCCCTTTCGGCCGAGCCGTTGGCGCTGGTCTCCGGCGCAAAAAGCGGCTTCACCCATCTGGCGCCGGTTCGGCTACCCGACGACATGCCGCCTCTCAAACTGGTCATACCGTCGCAACAACATAGCCTGCGCGGCGTGCTCGAGCGCCATATCCGCGTGGGCGACATCGCCATCGAGCGATTGATCGAAATGGACGGACTGTTTGGCGCCATGGAGTTTCTTCATAAATCCGAGTGGTCAAGCATCCTGCCGGTATCCACCGTGGTGGACGACATGGCGAGCGGTAAGTTCGTGGTCAATCCGATCGTCGAACCCGTCATGATGATCGAATATTATCTAATCCACCAAGCCCAACGCCCGCTGGACCGTGCCTCTCGTGAACTGGTCGATGGCCTCGAAACCGCCCTCAAACAATCGGCGGCGGACTGGTCAGGCTGGCAGAAAAGGGCTTCCGCCGCGGTCAAACGACGGGCCGCGCCACGGCAGCCTAGACAGCAAGCCGCCGAGTAATCGCAGGGTAATTGCGCAAATCCCGGTTACGCTCCCGCCTCACCCTTCGACAAGCTCAGGATGAGAATAGTTGTTTGCCCGTCCCTGCCCATACCTTGGCAAGCCCAAGCGGATCACCTTTAATCAGGCTTATAAATAATATTTATGGGCGGTTATGGATTTACGCCAGCTTGAGCAATTCGTCGCCGTCTACGAAGAGGGCAGTTTCAGCCGTGCGGCGCGGCGGGAAAACTGTACCCAGCCTGGTTTATCGGTGCAGATCCGCAATCTTGAAGGCCAGTTGGGCGTCGAGCTGTTCACCCGGACCGCGCGCGGGGTCCTGCCTACGGTCGCCGGCAAACGATTCTATACAAAGAGCCTCGTCATTCTGAACGCCGTCGAAGATACAAAGCTCGACATGCAGAGCCTGCGCGGCGCCATCACCGGCACCATAATTGCCGGCATGGTCCCCTCTGTCTCGCGCGGCGCCCTGCCGGGGACCCTCTCGTCTTTCACCGAACAACATCCCAACGTCGAAATCCGCCTCGATGAAGCTTACGGCGGTATTTTGACCAACCGGGTCGCCGCCGGCGAGCTGGATTTCGCTGTTATTACCGGTCCAGCCACGGCCGAGGGCCTGACCAGCGAGCTGTTATCGAAGCATTCTGTGACGCTGGTGTCCGGCCCAGAATCGACCCTGCGTCACCTGACGCCCTACCGGCTGCGCGACCTGCCCCCCTTGCGCCTGGTGCTGCCGTCGGACCGCCACACCATTCGCCAGGTCATCGACAACAATTTGAAACGTGGTAACGCGTCGGTGGAGACCGTGATTGAATCCGATGGCCTCAACGCCACGCTAGAATACGTTCGCCGGTCAAGCTGGTCGACAATAACGCCGATGGCCTCGGTCATCGATGAATTGGAGTCCGGCCGATTGGTCATCAACCCGATCGTGCGGCCGCAAATTTCCGTCGATTATTTTTTGGTGCGCCAGTCGCGCCGCCCCCTATCGCCCGCCGGCGAACATTTCATCGGCCTGCTGGGCGAAGAGCTGGCGGAAATCGCCCGGCGGTGGCGGCGCGTCACCAGCAGCCGTTAGAGCATAAATTCAAGAGGGAACCCCATGTCCGACACACAAACACCCCAGCGCGTCATCGTCACCGCCGGCGGTTCCGGCATCGGCCGCGCCATCGCCGAACGCTTTCTCGCCGCCGGGGCTCAAGTTCATATTTGCGACGTCGCGCCGGACACCCTCGACAGCGCGCTGGCGGCCCATGACGGGTTGCGCGGCAGTTTGGCCGATGTCGGGGTTCCGGCGGATGTCGAAAGGCTGGTTGCCGATGCGGCCGGTTGGATGGGCGGCGTCGATGTTCTGGTCAACAATGCCGGCATCGGTGGCCCTCGCGCCGCGCTCGAGGACATAACCTACGAAGACTGGGATCGCACGATCAGTGTGAACCTGAACGGCATGTTCTATTGCATCAAGAACGTGGCACCCCTGATGAAGGCGCAAAAAAATGGCTGTATCGTCAACATATCGACCGCGTCGGCCAAGGTGGCCCTGCCCCTGCGCTCGCCCTATGTCGCCTCGAAAGTCGGCGTGCTGGGCCTCACCCATACAGTGGCGCGCGAATACGGCCCCTTCGGTATTCGCTGCAACGCCATCCTGCCCGGCCTCATCGATAATGAGCGCGGGCGCAACATCCTGGCCAATCACGCGAAGGAAAAAGGCGTGAGTTTCGAGGAGGCGGAGCACGATTTTCTCGAATTCATCTCCCTGCGCGCCTGGATCGATCCTACAGAAGTAGGCGATTTGGCGGTCTTCCTCGCCTCCCCCGCCGGCCGCCATATCACCGGCCAGGACATCGGCATGGACGGCAATGTGGAGTGGGAGATTTAGGCCTGAATCCTGTCGGAAATAAAATTATCGAAAGGCTCTTCCTTTATTTAACTAATTGGTTAAATATAAGCACACCAGCAACGTGATGAAGGATAAGCCCCATGGGACAGTTTCACGACAACCAGTTTCCCGGTGAAAGCGAGGACTACCGCACGACCCGCGACAACCTGCTCGCCGCCGAAATGGAACTCAGAAAGCAAACCGAGACGGTCGCCGCGATGCGGCGCGCCCTGCCCCTGGGGGGCCAAGTCACAGAAAATTATGCGTTCGACGAAGATGTCGCCGGGAACGGCGTTCAGACGACAATATCCGATCTGTTGGCCCCGGGCAAAGATAGCCTCGTCCTCTACAGCTTCATGTACGCGCCCGGCGGCGATGCCTGTCCGGCTTGTAATGCGATCCTCGACGCCCTCAACGGCAGCGCGCCCCACATCGGCGACCGGGTCAACTTGGCCGTCGTGGCGAAGGCGCCGATTGCCCAGATCCGCAGCTGGGCGCAAACCCGCGGTTGGGACAATTTGCGGCTGCTGTCATCGAACGGCAATTCCTACAACACCGATTATGGCGCCGAAATAGGGGGATCTCAGTTGCCGGCGATTAATGTTTTCCGCAAGACGACCGACGGTATCTTCCATAGCTATAACGCCGAATTGCTATATGCGCCGTCCGAGGAAGGCCAGCACCCGCGCCACGCCGACACGATCTGGCCCCTGTGGAGCGTATTCGATTTGACGCCCGACGGACGCGGCACTGACTGGTTCCCCAGATACAGCTACGATTGAAAAAAGCGGGATGGTTCCCGTTAAAAGTCCTCCCCCCTTGAGGGGGAGGATTTAGGTGGGGGGTTGCGACGCGGCAGCGGCGCGGAAGACCTGTTGGACGAACTGCTTCGCAGTCCCCCCCTCCCTAACCCTCCCCCTCGGTTGGGGGAGGGAATATGGGCTGTGCTGGAATTGCCGACAGCGAATTTCCGGCTACGATCCGACCGCAATTTAACCCGCTTTAGTTATTCCGCAGCGACGCCCTTGGGCTCGATGCCGGTACGCTGGCCGCCGGCTTCCGGCGGATAGTTCTTATCCACGTACCAGCACATATAGTCGTAGATACTGATCGGCTCGAACTT
>JBLHHE010000199.1:0-5114 GCA_047616465.1 Alphaproteobacteria bacterium | reverse complement strand
AAATTGATTTCACGTTCGATGATCGCGCCGTTGGGAATGCGCGCGGTCGTCGGAACGCCCTTGATGACGCTTTGGCCATCACCCTGGGCGCTAAAACCTTCGACGATGAGCTGACCTTGGGACACCGAATAAATTTCGCCGTCGGCGCCGAGCATTGGCGTCACCAGTAAAGTGCCGCCTTGCAGGCTATCGGAATCGCCTAACGAGCTGACGGTGACATCGATGCGTGAGCCTTGGCGCGAAAACGGCGGCAGCGTCGCCGTTACCATAACTGCTGCGACATTGGCGGTTTTCAAGGCGTTTATTTCATCGCGCGTGTTGATGCCCAGCCGCTCCAACATGCCGATCAGGCTCTGCTGGGTGAACGGTGCACTCTGCAGCGAGTCGCCTGTGCCGTTCAGGCCAACCACAAGCCCGTACCCGACCAGTAAGTTGTCGCGCACGCCTTCGACATTGACGATGTCTTTGATGCGCGATTGGGCGGTCGCAGGCGTTTCGCTGGCGGCGAGCAAAACCGTGACAGCGGTTATCGCTAGGCCAGCGGATTTCAGCAGGGTGCGAATTGATACGTTCATGGTCAAATGCCGGTTCCGTTCGGACAGAGAAATTGATTTCTGCCAACGTTAATGCGAGAATCATGCCACTCTTCAACTTCCCATAACATGCTGTTTTACATAGAAAATATTCCCCCAATTCCAGGTTAAGCCGTTATGTGCGGCAGTTTGTGCCGATATTTGGAAACTCTTGCCGAGCGGATATGTCGGAGCCGCTGTTCACGCCGACACGGTGAATTTTCCTGAATTTACGAGATGTGAGCGCCGTCACAGCCTCAGGCCGCCGATTAGCCGATACTCATGAGTGATAATGAAATGACTGTCGCTAGAAAGGACCGGGTCATGCGCGATCAAGCTCTGCCAATTCGCCTCACCCCCGACACCATCGTGCGGTTGCTAATAACCGCCGTGATGGGGTTGGTTCTGGCGTTTATGCTCTTGTTGAACAGTCAGCAGGCCGCCGCACAGTCTTATACCCAGCAGCCTTATGGGCTTTCACGCGGCGAAGTCGTTGCCCAACTCGATGGCGGTTATACGGAAGCGCCCGTGGCCGGCGGCATTACGGCAAATGGTACTATCCTCGAAGTGTTCGCCTCGCCCGATGGCCGTTCCTGGACGATTATCGTTACCCGTCCCGACGGTATGAGCAGCGTGGTGGCGAGAGGCGAAGGCTGGTCGTTTACCACCGCTATTGAAATTGAAGGCTTGCGGGTTTAAAAATCTGTGGTGCCCAAATGGCTCGGATTGCCCTTGTAGACCGGATACTGCGCTAGCCTCCGGATATACCGCGAACCCTGGGCGTTAACGGCTCATTCACCATAACGGTGCTTTATGCACCTTCGATGTCTAATGGCCGAAAATAGAGTCTCATATGTCCAATAGAGGCGTGAATGCGCTCAAATATTTCGATATTCTTGAGGCTAAAAAAGCGTACGATGAAGGTAGTAATATAACGGCATTATTGAGAGAGCAGAAGAATACTAAAGACAATACCTCGGAAATAATCGAGATCGCCTATGATTTACAGGCCGGAAAATACACTGAATTTGCTGAGCAGAATAAATCATACCTATCCCGTTATGCCGAAGAAATTTCTGGTCTCATACAAGACCACATAACGCCTAACGACACTTTATTGGATGTTGGGACGGGTGAATCAACGACGTTGAGTTTTTTGGTTCAACGCCTCGCCACAAAGCCCCTACATGTTTTTGCGTTCGATATTAGTTGGTCCCGAATCTATAAAGGGATTGCGTTCGCCAGCAAGAATATGGGCGACTGTTTTAGCCGCTTCACGCCCTTTGTCGGCGATATCAGCGAAACGCCGCTCCTCGATAAATCCATAAACGTGACGATCTCCAATCACGCATTAGAGCCTAATGGCGGCAGATTGCCGGAGTTGCTGTCTGAAATTTTCAGAGTGACCAGGGATAAAGTTATTCTTTTCGAGCCTTGTTATGAAATCAATACTGATGAAGGTAAGAAAAGGATGGACAGGCTTGGCTATATCAAAGGCGTAGATTTCGTCGTAGAGGCGCTTGGCGGGAAGCTTATCGAAAAAATTGAAATAAAGAACGCTATCAACGCCCTAAACCCTACTGTTTGTTTTGTTATCGAACCGCCGTCTCAAACAGAAGCGCAAACATCGCACCTTGATCCGCTGAATATTTTTTCCGTGCCGGGGACCAATCATTCGCTCGAAAAAGTAGATGATTTCTTTTTTTCCAACACAACGGGTCTTTGCTTTCCAATTCTAAAATCAATCCCTGTATTGAAATCTAACGCCGTAATACTCTCGACGGCGTTGTCTACCACCTAAATCAACTCCACCGCAGACTTATTGGTTTCGTTAAACTCGGCTCTGCGTGATTTCGCAGCGGCCGGACAATTCCGCGACCTTAACGTTGTATTAACCGTGTTTAGGCAATGTGTCGTGACCAACGCCCAACGGGTGGCCGCGGTAACGGACACAAGCTATGAAAATCGACTCTCCGGGGTCAGTGCGCGCTAATTCGGTTCGCCGAACAGAAAAAAGCCGGAACGGGCAGGGCAGCGCATTCTCCAAGCACATTTCGTCCGGCGCCGAGGCGACACCAGTCGCCAGCGGCGGCGGCGCGGCTCAGCTTGGTTCCGTCGAGGCTCTGGTCGCCTTGCAGGAAGTACCCGACGCAACCCGGCAGACAAAACCACCCGAGCAAAAGCACGCCGAAGACCTTTTGGACAGGCTCGATCAAATTCGCATGGGTCTGTTGCGGGGTGACTTATCGCCTATCGACCTGCAGGCTTTGGTGCTGCGTATGGCCGAACGGCGGCGCGATACGGGCGATCCTCGCCTCCTTGCGATCGTTGACGAAATTGAGCTTAGAGCCAAGGTGGAACTGGCGAAACTCTCGATGATGTGAAGTTTGGTACCAACTTTAAGGTGCTGATTGTCGCCGCGAATTACATAATAGTTATAAATAACAACGTACTAGAAAAATTTAAATAATATTAGGCATCGTCCATTAGGACTGTTATTCAGCTTGTCGGAGACGCGCTTGCGTATATATATTCCGCGCGCTGTACGTTTGTTTTTTCGTTAATCTGGATTGAGGACGGACCATGTCGTCGACGTTGTTACCGCCCGACTACGTTCCATCTGATGATGACGAGTTCATGAACCCGTTGATGACGGAATTCTTTTGTCAGCGCCTCCTGGAATGGCGCAACGAATTGTTGCGCGAGTCCGGCCAGACGCTGGTGAACATGCAGGCCACCAGCATCCAAGAACCCGACATTGCCGACCGTGCCTCGCTGGAAAGCGATCGCTCGCTCGAGCTTCGCACCCGCGACCGTGGCCGCAAGCTGATTAGCAAGATCGACGATGCGCTGCGCCGTATCGAAACCGGCGAATATGGCTATTGCGAGGTCTCTGGCGAGCCGATCAACATTCGCCGGTTGATTGCGCGGCCGATCGCCACGCTCAGCGTCGAGGCGCAAGAGCAACACGAGCGGATGGAAAAAACCCACCGCGATAATTAGATCGGTATCCGCCCTCTTACCGGTTCCCATAAAGCCTGCTAGCGTAATCCCCAACGGTCTGATCAACAGAGATCGAAGCAAGGGGGTGCGCGATGCGCGCGATGGTCGTTAGAAATTGGGGCGAACCTTTCACATTGGAAGAGCGGCCGGATCCTGAACCGGGCCCCGGCGAGGCCGTGATGAAGGTGCGCGCGGCAGGTGTCGGCTTGACCCTGGTGACCATGCGTACCGGTGTATTTGGCGGCGAAGCGCCAAGGGTCATGGGGCATGAGTTGGGTGGCGATATTGTCGCGGTCGGCGAGGGGGTCACGAATGTGGCCGTTGGCGACCGGTGCGCCGTGTACTTCTATCTTAATTGCGGCTACTGCCGCTGGTGCCGAAACGGCCGTGAGACCTTATGCGAAAATCACGGCGGCTATGTAGGTGTTCACCGCGACGGCGGTTATGCGGACTATGTTTCCTTGCCGGCCGGTAATTATCTGCCGATCCCCGAGGGCCTGGATTACGAAGGCGCGGCGATCGCCGCAGATGCGGTGAACACGCCGTGGCATTGCATGCGCGAGCGGGCGCAGGTCAATCCCCACGACGACGTTCTGCTGGTCGGCGCCGGCGGCGGTGTCGGCATCCATGGCGTGCAGGTCGCCAAGCTGTTCGGCGCGCGGGTGATTGCCGCCGACATTTCGGAGGCAAAGCTCGATCTCGCCCGCCAATGGGGCGCCGATGAAGTCATCAATGTACGCGCGGTCAACGACTTTGTCGGTGAGATCAAACGACTGACCGACGGTAAGGGGGTCGACGCGGCGGTTGATTTCCACGGCGCGCCTGACACTTTTCAGGCTTGCATCGAAGGCCTCGCCCGGGGCGGCCGCGCTGTTGTGATCGGCGCGCAGCCGGGCGACGTGAAGGTGAACCCGGTCAACCTGCTCATCAACGAGCAGATCATCACCGGATCGCGCCATTCGACGCGGGCGGAGTTGATGGAGACGATGGACGTGATGGCGCGAGGCGACGTGAAAGCCGTCGTCGGCAAACGTGTGCATTTCACGGAAGTGGAAACGCTGTTTGAAGACCTCAAGGGACAGGAACTTTTGGGCCGCGGAGGGCTGTTGTACGACGATTAGCCGGCGGCTGTTCATGTAACAATTCTCAACAATGATGCGGTGGATAAGCACCGCGCAGCAGGGAGGAAACAATGGTCGAATTTACCTTAACTGAGCGGCAAACCGAGTTGCGGGAGATCGCGCTCGACTATGCCATTAACACGGTTATGCCTCGGGCTACGGCGTCGGATCTGATGCCCGAGCCGGATCAATCGTTCGATTGGGAGCTGGTCCGCGAAGCCTCACGCCTTGGATTGCGTACCTTGTCGGTACCGAAAGATTATGGCGGCGAAGGCGCCGACGTGATGACCCTATCGATGGTCGGAGAAACCATCGCTTACGGCGATCTTGGGGTTGCGGTCGCGTTCGACCAGACCTGGAAAATCATGACCATGCTGTTCAACCTGACCACCGAAGAGCAACGCCAGCGCTGGATGCC
>JBLHHE010000198.1:0-5118 GCA_047616465.1 Alphaproteobacteria bacterium | reverse complement strand
GCCGGCTGGTGCGGCACAGCCCCCTTCATGGAGATGAAGCGAATGCGATCATTATGGCCGCCCGCCAGATAATTTACGGCGATGATGTTCTCACGCCGGAGCCGGAAGTCGTAGAAGGCGAAGGCGTGGAAGCGGAGGCGGAAGGCGGCCCCGATACATCTAGAAGCGAGGCGGATGCGTTTTTCAATACGCCTGCCGGCGCCGGCGAGTGATAGACGGTAGCGCGCATGTACGAAATGCCGGTAGCCGAAGACAGGGCCGAACGACCCCGCTCGCGACGTAGAGACGCGCCGCTGCGCCGCTGCATCGTGTCTGGGGACACGTTGCCGCGCGAGGCGTTGATCCGTTTTGCCGTCGGGCCTGACGATATTGTTGTGCCGGATCTTGTCGAGCGTCTGCCGGGCCGTGGTTTGTGGTTGACCGGGCGCCACGATATAGTTTCGCAAGCGCACGCCAGCGGGGCTTTTCGGCGCGCAGCACGTCGGGCGGTAACGCCGCTCGTGGGCCCAAATGGCGAAGATTTAGCCGAATTGGTCGATGCTCAACTGGCGCAGCGGTGCCTGGATGCTCTGGGATTGGCGCGGCGGGCAGGCAAGTTAGTGGTTGGATTCGATCAAGTGCGCGCAGCACTTAAAAGCATGGCGGCCGCTGGTGTTGGCGGCGCCGCTCGCAAGTCGGCGATATTGTTGACCGCCGAAGATGCTGCCGCGGATGGCCGCAACAAGCTCAAAGCGCTGGCGGATCGCGTGAGCGAGGGCGGTGCAATGCTCACCCAGCTGGCGTTGTTCGATGCTAAAACAATGGGTGGCGCGGTGGGGCGTGAGCAATTTGTTCACGCGCTTGTAGAAACGGACGCGGCCGGCAAGCAGCTATATGCTGCGATGCACCGGCTGGCGGTTTATCGCGGCGTAGAAACGCCGGCGGATGTTGGGGGCGCTGAAGTGGGGCCTTCGACCATGGTGGATATGGATTAAAGCAATGGCGACGACGACTGAAAAAGACTCCGGGAAGAAAAAGCCGCTGACGCTATCGCGCCCTGGCCGGCTCGAGCTTAACAAGACCGTCGAGGGCGGCCAGGTTAAGCAGAGCTTTAGCCATGGCCGATCGAAAACGGTTACGGTCGAGGTCAAGAAAAAGCGCACCTTCCGCCAGGATGCGGGTGGCGAGATGACCGAGATCAAGTCGCAGCCGGACTTGATTGTAGAGCCGGCGGAAGCGCCGGTTGTACCGCAGGTCGAGGAGCCAGTGCGCGAAACGCCGCCGCCGGCGCGGACCCTCACCGAGGCAGAGCAAGCGACGCGCGTTCGTGTCCTGGAAGACGCCCGCAAGGCGGCGGAAGCCGCACGCATCGAGGCCGAGAAGCGTGCGGTCGAAGAGGCCGATCGGGCAGCATCGCAACCGGAACCTGGACCGGCTGACGAACCGGAGGTAGTCGAAGAAAAACCGGCCGCCAAGACGCTCGATGAATTGCGGCGCGAGGAAGAGGAAGCGCGCCGCGCGGTCGAGGAAGAAGCCGCGCGCGCTGCAGACGAAGCGTTGCAACGCGCTAACGAGTCGGCGCGTCGCCGCGCCGATGCCGTCGCCGACACCCCAGAGGCTGCCGAGGAGACGCCCGCCCGCGGCCGGGGCCGTGGCGGCGCTGCTGGACGTCCCGAAACACGCGCGGCGGGGGCGAAGCCCAACACCGAACAACGGCGCCGGCGCAGTGGCAAGCTGACGATTTCCGAAGCTCTCGACGAAGAGGGCGGCGCGCGCCAGCGTTCGGTCGCGGCATTCCGCCGCCGCCAGGAGCGTGAACGCCAACGGGTGCAACGCGAAACCGGTGGGGCCCAGGCGCAGCAGAAGATCGTTCGCGAGGTCCAGATCCCCGACACTATCACCGTCGGCGAGTTGGCAAACCGCATGGCCGTGCGGGGCAACGAAGTCATTAAGTCATTGATGAAGATGGATATTATGGCGACGACCAGCCAGGTCATCGATCAGGCGACGGCGCAATTAGTGGCCGAGGAATTTGGCCATGCCGTCAAAGCCGTTTCGGCATCCGATGTCGAGATCGGTTTGGGGGGCGCTATTGTAGACGATGAAGGCGTTGCTTTACCGCGGGCTCCAGTGGTCACGATCATGGGCCATGTTGATCATGGCAAAACCTCGCTGCTCGATGCATTGCGCGAGACCAATGTGGTCAGCGGCGAAGCGGGCGGGATCACCCAGCATATCGGCGCCTACCAAGTAGAGGTTCCGTCGGGAGAAAAAATCACCTTCCTGGACACTCCGGGCCATGCGGCCTTTACGGCGATGCGCCAGCGCGGCGCCCATGTCACAGATCTCGTGATCCTGGTGGTCGCCGCCGACGACAGCGTTCAACCGCAGACGGTCGAAGCCATCAACCACGCGCGCGCCGCCGGCGTGCCGATGATCGTGGCGATCAACAAGGTCGACCGTCGAGAAGCCGACCCGACGCGGATCAAGAACGAGTTGCTGAACCACGAAATAGTGTCGGAGGAAATGGGCGGCGAGGTGCAGTGCATCGAAGTGTCCGCCACCGAGAAGATAGGACTGGACGCTCTGACCGAGGCCATTGTGCTGCAGGCGGAAATTCTCGAACTCAAAGCCAACCCCGACCGTATGGCCTATGGCTCGATCGTTGAGGCCAAGCTCGAGAAGGGCCGCGGCGCCGTAGCCACGGTGTTGATACAGGGTGGCACGCTTAAGATCGGCGATATCTTCGTCGCCGGCGCCGAATGGGGCCGCGTGCGGGCGATCATCGATGATCATGGAGAGAATATCGAGACTGCTGGTCCGTCCATGCCGGTCGAAGTGTTGGGCTTTAACGCGACGCCGCAGGCGGGTGACGATTTCGCCGTTGTGGATACCGAAGCGCGGGCGCGCGAAATCGCCGAATATCGGGCTGACGTATTGAAAGACCAGCGCGCCACAGCCGGCGCACGCGGCACGTTGGATGAAATGTTCGAGCAGATTTCGGCGGGTGAAGCGTCGTTGGTGCCGATCGTCATCAAGGGCGACGTGCAGGGTTCGGTCGAGGCGATTGTCGGCGCGCTGGATAAAATGTCCACCGATGAGGTCAAAGTCCAGGTCCTGCATTCGGGCGTTGGCGGCGTTAACGAGTCCGATATCTCCCTGGCCGCGGCGTCGGGGGGCATCATCATCGGCTTTAATGTTCGTGCGATTCCCCAGGCGCGGGACCAAGCCAAGCGCGATGGCGTTGATATCCGCTACTACAACATCATTTACAACGTCGTCGATGACGTCAAAGCGTTGCTCGAAGGTAAATTGTCGCCAACACTGCAGGAAAATCATCTGGGCAATGCCGAGATTCGCGAAGTATTCGCCGTCTCGAAGGTTGGCAAGGTCGCGGGCTGCATGATCACCTCGGGGACCGTGAAGCGCGGCGCGAAAGTGCGTCTGTTGCGCGACAGCGTTGTCGTTTACGAGGGCGACTTGGCGCAGTTGAAGCGGTTCAAGGACGATGTCCGCGAGGTGCAGAACGGCTACGAATGCGGCATGGCGCTGGAGAACTACAACGACATTCAGGTCGGTGACGTCATCGAGTGTTACGAGGTCGAGGAAATCGCCCGTCACCTCGAGGCAAGCTGATCAAGGGTCGATATAAACGAAATTGAAGCCGCCCTTTAAAGGGGGCGCGCCGCCGGGCTCCGAGTAGGAGAAACCGGCGGATTGGTAGACGAATTAATGGCAAATAACCGATGAGAAAACGTGCGAGCACTGCGCGTAGCGGCAGAACGCCGAGCCAGCGTCAGTTGCGCGTTGGCGAAGAAATACGCCATGCGTTGGCCCAAATGGTGACCCAGGCTGATTTTCGCGACCCCGATCTTGCCGGCCAGTCGATCACCGTAACGGAAGTTAGGGTCAGCCCGGATATGCGCAACGCCACTGTTTTTGTGACGCCGTTGGTCGGCGATGCACAAACAATAGTGCCGGCCCTGCAGCGTGCCTCCAGCTATATACGCGGCCAATTGTCGAGCGCCGTAAAATTGCGCCATACGCCGAGCCTGAAATTCGAGTACGACGACAGTTTCGATCAGGCCCAGCGTATCGACTCGCTTTTACAGAACACCGATAGCGCGCCCGACCCGGCCGATAGGGGGGATGGTAATGGGGCGTAGGCGGCAGGGCGGCCGGCCGATTAATGGCTGGATCAATGTCGATAAGCCGGCCGGCATGACGTCGGCGGCGTGCGTAAATCGCGTGCGCCGCGCCATCGATGCCAACAAGTTAGGACATGCGGGAACCCTCGATCCGGCGGCCAGCGGTGTGTTGCCGATCGCTCTGGGCGAGGCGACCAAAACCATGTCGTTTGTCGTCGATACGCAGAAACAATACGCCTTCACCATAAATTGGGGCGAACGGCGCGATACCGACGACGATCAGGGCCAAACAGTTGAGACCTCCGACCAACGACCCAGCGAAGCCGACATCAGGGCGGCATTGCCCGCATTCATAGGTGATATCAGCCAAGTCCCCCCGGCCTATTCGGCGATCAAGGTCGATGGTAACCGGGCTTATGCGTTGGCGCGGGCCGGTGAGGAGGTGACGCTGGCGGCGCGCCAGATTTCGATCCTGTCGTTTGAGCTGTTGGAGATACTCGACGGCGACCGCGCCCGCTTCGCCGTGAAAAGCGGAAAAGGGGCCTATATGCGCGGTTTGGCCCGTGATTTAGCCATCGCAGTGGGGACTTGTGGCCATTTATCCGACCTACGCCGTAGTTCGGTGGGGCCGTTCAGCGAGGACACTGCAATTTCGCTGGAAAAACTAGAAGAACTTGGCCATAGTGCCGCCGTCTTCCCAACCCTACTACCGATCGAGACCGCGCTGGACGGCATCCCGGCGTTGGACCTATCGGTTAAAGAAGCAGCGCAGTTGCGCAATGGGCAGGCAGTTCCGGTCATGCGTCCGCAGGACCGGAAGCAGATCGAGGCGGTGGGCGATGAGGGTATCGTCCTTGCTGTCGAAGCGACAACGCCGGTGGCGCTTGCTCGTGTCGACGGGATTCAAATCCGCCCCGTTCGTGTATTAAATCTTTGATGCCGGGAGAAGTTTGTTATGTCGATTACACCTGAGCGTAAGGCGGAAGTCATA
>JBLHHE010000197.1:0-5139 GCA_047616465.1 Alphaproteobacteria bacterium | reverse complement strand
CTACTTCTTTGGGCATAGATGTACTAAATACAGGGGTCGAACCAAGGCCCTTGAACCACGCCAGATGCCCGAGAATGCGCCATGAGTGATTTTCCCCTGATCGATCCTTTCGACCGCCAGATCAATTATCTGCGGGTGTCGGTTACCGACCGGTGCGATTTACGCTGTGTGTACTGCATGGCCGAGGACATGACGTTTCTGCCGAAGGCCGAGGTGCTGTCGCTGGAAGAGCTCGACCGCCTGTGCAGCACGTTCATCGATATGGGCGTGCGCAAGCTGCGGCTGACCGGCGGCGAACCGCTGGTACGCAAGAACGTCATGTGGCTGGTGAACCGGTTGGGCCGCCATCTGAAAAGCGGCGCGCTGGAAGAGCTGACCCTGACGTCGAACGGCACCCAGTTGGCGAAATACGCCCAAGAACTTGCCGACGCCGGCGTGCGGCGCATCAATGTATCCCTCGACACGCTGGACCCGACGAAATTCGCCGCGATTACCCGCTGGGGTAAGCTCGACCAAGTGCTCAACGGGCTGGCCGCCGCCAAGAAGGCCGGGCTGGCGGTCAAGATCAACACGGTCGCCCTCAAAGGCATCAACGACGACGAACTGGACCGCTTGCTTGCCTGGTGCGGCGAATGCGGCTTCGACCTTACATTTATCGAAGTCATGCCGATGGGTGAGATCGGCGAACAGCGCATCGACCAGTACCTGCCCCTGTCGATGGTGCGCGCCAAGCTCGCCGAAACCTGGACCCTGACCGATAGCGATCATCAAACCGGCGGTCCGGCCCGTTATGTCGAGGTCGCGGAGACCGGCCAAAAGCTGGGTTTCATCACCCCGCTAACCCATAATTTCTGCGAATCGTGCAACCGTGTCCGCCTGACCTGCACCGGCACCTTGTATATGTGCCTGGGCCAGGACGACGCGGCCGATTTGCGCAACGCCTTGCGCGCGGACGAAGACGACGAAGCGCTCCAGCAGGCCATCCGCGAGGCGATCACGCGCAAGCCCAAGGGCCACGATTTCATCATCGACCGCCGCAGCAGCCAGCCCGCCGTGGGCCGCCACATGAGCGTTACCGGCGGCTGAAAGCACTCTTGCGGTTTATGGATCCCGGATCAAGTCCGGGATGACGATCTGTTTGCGGTCTGATTGCCCCGTCCCGCCTCTGGCCAGTGCGCTCGGACGTGCGCTTCATCTTTGGCCGTCATCCCGGACTTGATCCGGGATCCAGGGATGCGCCGGCGCCGGCACTATGTCCGCCACCACAATCGTCAAGCGGCACCCTCAAACAATCGAGATAATTTAGGCCAGTTCAGGGGAGGTCCGCGCTATTCCAGCACGATCTGGTGGGCGAACTGGTCGCCGTCGGTGAAGGTGATCAGCTCGAACCCCAGCAGCTTGGCCAGATCGAAAAAGGTGTAGCGGTCGGCCGCCGGCTGTTCTTTGAAAAACTGCGTCGAGCGGGCCATCGCCGTCAGCATGGCGAACAACGCCCGGGCGCGAAACAGCGTGTTGTAGCCATTATCGGTCAAACCGGCGACGATCAGCTTTTCGGATTTCTCGCCTTTGGCAAATATCGCGAACTGTGGCGGATAGGGATTTTTCAGCATCTGCGCGGTTAGGACGGTGACGAAACCGATGCGCCGCAGGCGGTCGCTATCGTGCAAGGTCGGCACCCGCGCGTCATAGACCTCGCGCGACACGGGCTTTGGGTAATAATAACCGACATGGCGGTCGGCGGCCCACCCGGCGCCGGAGCCAAGCCCGATCACGCCAATTGCCACCGCCGTGGCGAAAAATAAAATCTGTCTCATATCGGTACCTTTCCAACGGTGCTGAATTCAACGGGCGCCTAAATAAAGGCCCCACTTTCGGCCTGCACTTTGGCGGCGCGAAGACTAAATGACAACTAGAGCCTAGTCGGAAACATCCGCTGCGCTATACTCCGCCGCGCACACTCCAGATTACCGGCGTACAGTCCGGCGTCGCCCCCAGATCGAGGATACCCAGCACGTGTCACCCCCGGCGAAAAAGCCCCAAACCGTCGTCAAGACCGACCGGGTCGCGATTGTCGCCGCCGACTTCGAAGACGCCCAGGTCGCGCTCGCCCAATTGACGAAAATGTATGGCGCTGTCGATCCCCAAGATGCCGATGTCATCGTCGCCTTGGGCGGTGACGGTTTCGTGCTGCAAACCCTGCGCCGCTATATCGAACGAAAGGTGCCGGTGTTCGGCATGAACCGCGGCTCGATCGGTTTTCTGATGAACGATTACCTGACCGACGGCTTGCTCCAACGCTTGGCGAATGCCCAGCCGGTCACGCTCTATCCGCTGCGCATGCTCGCCAAAACCGCGGATGGATCGATGCACGATTCGTTGGCGATCAATGAGGTCTCGCTGCTGCGCCAGACCTACCAGGCGGCGAAGATCGAGATCCAGATCGATGGCGTGGTGCGCATGCCCGAGTTGATTTGCGACGGCGCGCTGGTGTCGACCCCTGCCGGCAGCACCGCCTACAATTTATCGGCGCACGGGCCGATCATCCCCCTGAGCGCGGAGATCATGGCCCTGACCCCGATCAGCGCGTTTCGCCCCCGCAGGTGGCGCGGCGCACTTTTGCCCCACGGTGCGCAAGTGCGCTTCCGGGTACTCGAAGATAAAAAGCGGCCGGTGAGCGCCACCGCCGATGACACTGAAATTCGCGACGTCGTCGAGGTCGATGTCAGCGAAGACCGCACCTCCAGCTTCCAGCTCTTGTTCGATCCGGAAACCAATCTCGAAGAACGCATCCTCAAAGAACAGTTCGCAACTTAATCGTTCCACCGCATCAACGATTGTGACCCAGTATTCCCCATCCGCCCCAGCCCTCGAGCTGATACCGCCCGACATCGGACCCTACCGCGCCGGTAATACGGGCGTGCCGTTCGTCATCACGCTCGACAGCGGCCACAGCGGCCCCCATGCGATGATTTGCGCGATCGTTCACGGCAACGAATTGTGCGGCGCGATCGCGCTGGACCAGCTGTTGCAACGCGATATCCGCCCGCAAATTGGCCGCCTGACCCTGGTCTTTGCCAATCCCGACGCCTATTCGAACTTCGACGCGACGCGGCCAACGGCGTCGCGCTTTGTCGAGGAAGATATGAACCGCGTCTGGTCGCCCGATGTGTTGGCGGGGCCGCGCACCAGTGTCGAGCTTGAGCGGGCGCGGGCGCTGCGCCCCGTTATCGATACGGTCGATACATTGCTCGACCTCCATTCCATGCTGTCGGACGGCCCGCCGCTCATCCTGTCGGGGCCGTCGCGCAAAGGGCGCGCCCTGGCCGCGACCCTGGCAAGCTCGGCCGTGATCGTCGCCGATGACGGTCATGCGGCGGGAACACGCCTTCGCGACTATGGCGGCTTTAGCGACAGCGAAGAGGGGCGCAACGCGTTGCTGGTCGAGTGCGGCCAACATTGGCGCGCCGAAACGGCGGCTGTTGCCAGCGACGCCGCCTATCGGTTTCTGCTCCAGCTCGGCATGGTCGACGGCGACGAGGCCCGCCCCTTTCTGCTTACCGGCCAGGCGACGCCCGATAAATGGGTTGAGGTGACCGCCACTGTCAGTGTAACCGATACGCAGTGCCGCTTTACCGGCGACTATAAGGGGCTCGACGTAATCGCGACCGCGGACACCGTCATTTGCATAGATGGGACGCGGGAAATTCGGACACCCTATGATGACTGTGTTTTGGTCATGCCGGCGCGTCGCCTGGCGCCGGGACAAACCGCCGTGCGCCTGGGGCGTTATATAGATATGCCGGTAGCCGATGACGACTGAACCCACCACATCCCCCTCTCCGCCTTCCCCGGTCCACCGGCTGGGCCGCGCCGACTTGGGCAAATTCGCCTTGGCGATTACCCTAGGCACCGTCGGCGGGTCGATTTTTAACTATCTCGATTTACCGCTGCCCTGGATGATGGGCGCCATGTTCGCCACCGGCATGTCGACCCTCGGCGGCGTCAAACTGAAGATGGACTCGCGGCTGCGTACGCTGATGATCCTGGTGCTCGGGGTGCTGCTCGGCGGCGCCTTTTCGCCGGAGATCCTCAAACTCATACCGCGCTGGCCGATCACCCTGGCGTCGCTGGCGATCTATGTCATGGTGGCGACCTTCGGCACGTTTTTATACTACCGCTTCGTCGCCCGGTTCGACCCGCGTACCGCCTTTTTCTGCGCCGTTCCCGGGGGCTTGAACGAAATGATCATTTTAGGCGAGGCCGCCGGCGCCGACGAACGCCAGATCAGCGTCTCACACACCACGCGCATCTTCTTCGTGGTGATGATTTTGCCGTTCTTTTTTCGCGTGTTCGGCGATTTAGGGACGACCGTGCGCACCTTCGCCAGCGGCGCCGCTGGCGCCATCGGACCCGCCGATATCGCTATCCTGACCGGCTGCGCGGTCGTCGGCTTTTATACCGCACGCTTCCTGCGCATTCCCGCCCCGCACATCACCGGCCCGATGATCTTCTCCGCCACCGTTCACTTGGCCGGCCTTACAGCGGCATCGCCGCCGGCGATCGTCGTCGCGGTCGCGCAGGTCATCCTCGGCGCCTCGGTTGGCGCGCGCTTTGCCGGCCTGACGTTTCGCGATTTGGGGCGCATCGTGCGCCTCGGCGGTATTGCCACGGCGATTTTACTAGCCATTACGGTGCTGTTTGCCCTCGCGCTGGGCGCCATAGCTGGATTTCCGTTCGCCTCGCTGGTGCTGGCCTTCTCGCCTGGCGGTCTGGTCGAGATGAGCCTGATTGCGTTGACCCTCAACATCGATACCGCTTTCGTCGCGACCCATCACATCGCCCGCATTGCCATCGTCGTCATCGTGGTGCCGATCATCTTTCGGCTGCTGGTGCGGTTCGGCCTGATGGGCCCTGCCCCATAGCCCCCTGGCGGCGCAGACACTATGATGAGCAAAAGCCAACATCAAAGGATGCTGCTGCCATGATTATCGAACAAATCTGGACGGGAAACGGGGGCCGGAATTTCTTTTACCTGGTGGCCTGTGCCGACACCGGCGAGACGCTTGCCATCGACCCGATCGATCCGGCGATGTGCCTGGCCGCCGCCAAGGCGAACGGCTGGGACGTGACCTGCGTGCT
>JBLHHE010000196.1:0-5162 GCA_047616465.1 Alphaproteobacteria bacterium | reverse complement strand
TACACACCGTCACTCGAACGTAAGAAGTTCATGGCGTCACGCGGCCTGTTGCCGGCGAAGCCGGATCAGATCGACAATCTCGCTGGCGGCGGCTGGAATATTTGTTCCCGGCCCATAGATCGCCGAGACCCCTTTCTCGCGCAGGAACTCGTAGTCCTGCGGGGGAATGACACCGCCGCATATCACGATGATATTGCCCGCACCCAATTCGCGCAGGTCCTCGACCAACTGCGGCACGAGCGTTTTATGCCCGGCGGCCTGGCTCGACACGCCAACCACATGAACATCGTTTTCGACCGCCTGCTGGGCGGCTTCTGCCGGGGTTGCGAACAGCGGTCCAATGTCCACATCGAAGCCGATATCGGCAAACGCCGTGGCGATTACCTTGGCGCCCCGGTCGTGCCCATCCTGCCCCATTTTAGCGACCAGCATGCGCGGCCGGCGGCCTTCCTCGGCAGCGAAAGCTTCGATTTCACTCCGCACGTTCTGAAACATTTCGTCGTTCTCGTAGGCCTTCCCATAAACCCCGGAAATCGATCGGATCGTCGCCCGATGGCGGGTAAAGACAGCCTCCATGGCGTCGGATATTTCACCTACCGTAGCACGCGCACGGCTCGCCTCAATGCAAACTTCGAGCAGATTACCCTCGCCGCTGCGCGCGGTCTGGGTGATGGCCTCGAGCGCCGCCCGGCAGCGCCCGTCGTCGCGCTCGCTGCGAATCTTATTCAACAGGAGGATTTGCCCCTCACGCACCTTGGAATTGTCGATGTCGAGAACATCGAGGGGCGCTTCGCTGTCGAGGCGATACTTGTTGACCCCGACGACCACATCCTCGCCACGGTCAACCCGGGCCTGGCGCCGCGCCGCCGATTCCTCGATACGCAATTTGGGCATGCCCGATTCCACCGCCTTGGTCATGCCACCGAGCCCTTCGACCTCGTCGATCAGTTTTTTCGCCTCGACCACCAGGGCGTGGGTCAGACTTTCGACGTAATAAGACCCGGCCAGCGGATCGGCTACGTGGGTGATGCCGGTTTCGTGCTGCAACACCAGCTGCGTGTTGCGCGCCACCCGCGCCGAGGTTGCGGTCGGCAAGCCGACCGCCTCGTCGAAGGAATTGGTATGCAGCGATTGGGTGCCGCCCAGGGTCGCCGCCAGCGCCTCGATGGTGGTTCGAATGATATTGTTGTACGGATCCTGCTCGGTCAGCGACACGCCCGAAGTTTGGCAGTGGGTGCGTAACATCAACGAGCGCTCGTCGCTGGGGGCGAACATGTCGGTCATCATGTGCGCCCACAGATAGCGCGCGGCGCGCAGCTTGGCGATCTCCATGAAAAAGTTCATGCCGATACCGAAGAAAAACGACAGGCGCGGCGCAAACGTATCGACCGCAAGACCCTTCGATTTCGCCGCGCGGACATATTCGATGCCGTCGGCCAAAGTGAACGCCAGCTCCTGAACCGCCGTCGCCCCCGCTTCCTGCATGTGGTAGCCGGAAATCGAAATCGAATTGAACCGCGGCATATGTTCGGCCGTATAGGCGATGATATCGGCGACGGCGCGCATCGAGGGTTCGGGCGGGTATATATAGGTGTTGCGCACCATGAATTCTTTGAGGATGTCGTTCTGGATGGTGCCCGACAAATCGGCCTGCGCCACGCCCTGCTCTTCGGCGGCGACAATGAAGCCCGCCAAAACGGGCAATACCGCGCCGTTCATGGTCATCGACACGCTCATCTGATCGAGCGGAATGCCGTCGAACAGGATTTTCATATCCTCGACCGAATCGATGGCGACCCCGGCCTTGCCGACATCGCCGACGACGCGCGGATGGTCGCTGTCATAGCCGCGATGGGTCGCCAGATCGAAGGCGACCGACAGCCCCTTCTGGCCCGCCGCCAGATTGGCGCGATAGAACGCGTTGGAGTCTTCAGCGGTGGAAAAGCCGGCATATTGGCGCACCGTCCACGGCCGGCCGGCATACATGGTGGCCTTCGGCCCGCCGACAAAAGGCGGGAAACCAGGCAAGCCGCCGAGCCATTCGATGTCTTCCAAATCGGCAGCCGTGTAGGCCGGCTTGACCGCAATGCCTTCCGGCGTTTGCCAAGTGAGATCGTCGGGCGAAGCGCCCTTTAGCTCCTGCGCCGCCCGCGCCCGCCAGTCATCGAGCGTTTTGCTCGAGAAATCAGCCATTTCAACCTGTCTTTCAGACCAATACCACGCGGCGCGGAGTATAGTCTTTCCGCTGTAATTGGTCCAACAAAGCTCGCGTCAGCCGCGAGGCGCGGCGTCACTCCCGCAGGAAACCCGCGTGCGTCAAGAACCTACTCCCAGCGCAGCCGGGCGGCTGCGTAACGGGGCGACTGGCCGTGCCCGGCCAAAAACGCCTCCAGTACCGCCGGCTCGGGGGCATCGCCCGGGGTGATGCCCAGCGCCTGGGCATGGAGGCCGCCGCACACCAGATATGCATCCAGGGTGGCAGCCGCCGCGCCGGCAATGTCGGTATGGATACCGTCGCCCACCATCAGAACCCGCGCGCGCGGCGGGTCTTCGAGCATCCGCAGCATTTCGTCGAAGACCGACCGGAACGGTTTGCCGTGCCACGCTACATCGCCGGCGAATTCGGTCTCGTAATGCTCGGCGATGGCGCCGGCGCAAATCTCGCGCGCCTCGCCGCGGATCACCTCGCGGTCGGGATTAGCGCAGATCATCGGTAGCGCGCGGCTGGCCGCGGCGGCAAGCTCGGCGGCGTAATCATCGATGGTGTCGGTCGGTTTGCGCGGGCCCGTGCACAGCACAAAATCGGCGTCGCCCATCTCGTCGACCTCGTCGATATGGGGATTGTCGAGCGTCGACCGATGCCGGTCGTTGCCGATAAACACCGCCCGGCGGCCCAGTGCGGCGTGCCAGGGGTCGGATCGTTCGGCCACGGCCCGCCACGCCATCTCGCCCGACGACAACACATGGTCATAAAGTTCGCGCGGCACGCCGATTTTATCGATGACGCTAATCACAGTTTCGATGCGAAACGGCGCGTTCGACAGCAGGGCAACGGTCTTACCCGCCGCCTTCAGCCGCTCGAGACAATCCAGCGCGCCGGGTAACGGCTCGATGCCGTTATGCAACGTGCCCCAGAGGTCAACGATATAGGCGTCGTACTGCGCGGCCAGCGGCGCCATGCCGGATATGATTTCGGTTTTCATGCGGACAAATTTCTGAAAGACAGCCAATACCGGCGCTTTCATGCCACGCACGCGCTAAACTTTAAAGGTGCGCTGTGAACCGGCGGTTAGTCGACCCGGCTGAGCCGCGGTTCGCCGAACAAATAGCCCTGGCCAAAATCGACTCCAAGATCGAGCAATTCGACGAGATCGCTTTCCTGTTCGATTTTCTCGACGATCATATTCAGACCATAACGGTCGAGCTGTAGCTTGATATCGGTCACCGCGATATCGCTTTGGATATCGATATCCGAGTCCAGCAGGAACCGGGCATCGACCTTGACGAAGCGGAAACTGCGCGCTGCCAGGGAAGAGAAATTAAGGTTCAGATGAGTGACCTGATCGAGCGAGAAACGGAAGCCGAGAGCCGACAAGCGAGACAGATTATCGATCGATTCCGGCGGCGCGTTGTCGAGATCCGACTGACCGATCTCGAAATAGATGTTCGGCGCCATCTCCGGGTTGTCGGCAACGAAGTCGACGAAGTCGCCAATGAACTTGGTATCGGCCAGGCTCTCGCCGGAGATGTTACAGAAAAATGAAACGTCGTAGTCGCGGCTGCGGGTGCGGCGGATCAACTGCACACATCTAAACAGCAGTAGATTGTCTATGGCGCCGACCATGCCTTCGCGCTCGGCGAGCCCGATATAACTGCCCGGGCCGATGACCGATCCGTCCTTGGCGCGGATACGCGTGTAGCACTCGTAATAGCGGGTTTTGCGCTGGGGCAGGCTGACGATCGGTTGCAAATAGACATCGACGCGGTCCGAGCGCAGCGCCTCGCGTAAGATTACAAGCGTCTCGTCTTCGCACGTCATTTCCTGGACCGGCGGCATCGGCGCCCGTTTGGAAGATTTCCCACCCTCCATCGCCACCAGTTGGGTAACGCTGCCACCGTTGGCCACCGCGGCAATTCGCGTTTGTTGCTCGGCGAAAGATTCGATGAGGCCCTGCAATACTTTGACCTCAGAGACCACCTGGGAGACCCGCTGTTCGCCGGCCTTTCCCATTTGCTCGGCCGCTTGACGCCAATGCAGGGACTGTGTTTGCGTTTCCAGCAGATCTTCGGCCAAGCGCCGCGTCTGCAGGCGAATATCCTCGAGCTGAAAAGCAGCCTGCCGTCTCTGCCGCCGTAACGTTAGGCTGAACTGCACGACCAATCCGGCGACCATCACCGCCGCTCCGGCAACCGCGCCATAAAGCGGGGTCACTTGCGGCAGCACAGCAGGCAGCAACAACGCGGCCACGAGGGCGAGGGCGCTATAAGACGCGGCGAAAATTATATTAATCAAAATCGACATGGCAGCTCAAAGTGACTGCCCTAAAGTGACGCCCAAGCCTTGCTATATGGTTAACGCCAGTTAACCGAGTTTAACACTGAACGCGGGCTTAACGTGCCTCGGGTAGCAACTGTTCGACCAGGGTCGCCCAGTAGCTGGCGCCCACGGGCAAAATATCGTCGTTAAAATCGTAGCTTGGATTGTGCAGCATGCAGCCGCCTTCGGCCGACCCGTTGCCCAGCCAGACATAGCATCCCGGCCGTTCGCGCAGCATGTACGCAAAATCTTCCGAGCCCATGCTGGGTACCGGGTGACGGTCGATATGTTCGTCGCCGACCACCACCGCCGCCGCCAACGCCGCCATCTCGGTTTCTTCCGGGTGGTTGATTGTGGACGGGTAACGGCGTTGGTAGTCGAGTTCCATGGTCGCGCCGGCAGCCTCGCAAATACCGGTGGCGATACGCCGGATCGCCGGCTCCACACTATCGCGCACCGAATCTTTGAAGGTGCGGGCCGTTCCCCGCAGCTGCACCGAATCCGGAAGGATGTTGTAGGCGTCGCCGGCGTGAATTTGGGTGACTGATACCACCAGGGCGTCGAGCGGATCGGTATTGCGGCTGGCGATGGTCTGCAGCGCCGTCACCACTTGCGACGCCGTGAC
>JBLHHE010000195.1:0-5169 GCA_047616465.1 Alphaproteobacteria bacterium | reverse complement strand
GGAACACGTCCGGCAAGCTGTCTGTTGATCAGACTTCAACTGTCCATCAATAAGGGTGCACTCCACAATCACGACCGGTTTACACCCGAAACCTGCCGTAAATCGGCGTGTGTGATCACGGCGGGTTTTGACCCAACTCGGACGTCGCTAATCAATCCAGTGCGAACGCAACAAAAAGGCCGGAGTCATTACATGCTTTGCCAATCGCCCGATTTCTCGTAGGCCTCGGCGACCCGTAGCACCGTGGCCTCGTCATAACGCTTGCCGACGATCATCAATCCCACCGGCAATCCGTCGACCATTCCGCACGGTACCGAAATAGCGGGATGGCCGCTCACGTCGAAGGGCGCCGTGTTGCCCAGCATGTTCAAGGCGAGTTCGACGTACTCTTCGCGCGAGCAGTCGGGTGCCGGTATCTCGGTTGCGCGGAACGGTATCGTCGGCATGACCAGCACGTCGTGTTCGGCCAGCACGTCGTCGTAGGACTGCCGCAACGTACGCTTGAGGTTCTGCGCCTTGGCGTAGTAGCGGCCATGGTAGTAGCGGTGAATATATTCGCCCATGAACAGAGTGAGCTTGACCGTCTCCGACATATCGTTGGGCCGTGAGTGCCAACCGCGCGCATAGGCATCCATCAGGCTGGTGACATAGTGGCCGTACCAGCTTGTGCCGAAGCCGTTGCCCTTGATCATCTGGTTGGCGGAGCCGTCGATAATGATCGAGGTCCAGATGTGATAGCCGTCGGTATGCATGGGTATCGAGACTTCGCTGACGGTCGCGCCGGCGGCTTCAAAAAGGCGTAGGCCGTCGCGAACATTATTGTCGGTGACCTCTTCGCTTTCCGGGCGGCCGAAGCCTTCCTTGACCACCGCAATCTTGGTGCCGCGAATGCCTTGGCCGAGCGTGCCGACATAGTCCTGGGTCGCGGCCTCGTGCTGCCGTGGGTCGAGGCCGTCCGGTCCCGCGATCGCCTCGAGAAGCAAGGCAACATCGGCGACACTATTGGCCATCGGACCGCAATGATCGATGGTTAGCTCGATGGGGAAGACCCCAGTATAGGGAACCAGACCGTGGGTGGCTTTCAAGCCATAGATGCCGCACCAGCTGGCGGGAATGCGGATCGAGCCACCCTGGTCGCCGCCCAGCGCCATATCCACTTCGCCGGCTGCCAGCGCCGCGGCGCTGCCGCCGGACGACCCGCCGGCGGAATGGGTTGGCTTGTGGGGGTTACGGATCGGTCCGGTGGCGCAGGTGTGGCTGGCGCCGGAAAAACACAGATCCTCACACGCGGCTTTGCCGACAATGGTGCCGCCGCTATCGAGGATTCGCGTCACCACCGTGGCATCGACCTCGGGCACATAGCCCTCGAGGATTCGGCAACCGTTCATCATCGGCACGCCGGCGACGCAGATATTGTCCTTGATCGCCACCCGCTTGCCGTTCAACGGACCGGTGGGAGCGCCCTCGATTGAGGTTTTCCAATACCAGGCGTTGTGGGGGTTTTCATCCTCCGACGGCCGATAACCGGGGCCGCGGTCGTAGTTCACCGGTAGCGTCGGCTCGACCAATTCGTCCAATCTGTCATAGGACGCTTTGATGCCGTTCATCAGCCCAGCGAAAGACTTCGCGTCTTCGGATGTGAGGTCGATACCGAAACTATCGGCGATTTCAAAAACCTGTTCCGGCTTTGCCGCCTCAATTGTCATAATTTTATCTCCCCGCCTTGTCGTTGTTCGCTGCGCCCCGGTCTGCACGTCGAGCGTGATTAAGGTCGTCCCTGGCGCGTCGAATAATGGAATGATAAGTGGATTGGGACGCTATCCCCGTGGCGCACCGTACGGGTGCAGTGGCTTGCTTAGTGGCAAGGAAAGACAAAGGTGTGGCGAGTGTCGTGGACGGTGTTGTGAATCATCTGTGGTCCAGCGAAGCCAGCCCCAAACAGGATGAGCACGCCCAATTACCGCACCAGGGCTGCCGGCCCAACGGCAACCGCGCTAGCCCGCGCGGCGGCGTTTGGGTGCAGCGTTTGCGCGATTGCACTGGCCTCGGTCATCTCCTTCTCCCTCTACGCTTGTCCCGCGCGGACCAACTCGACCGGTTCGCCGTGCGGTGTATTCTCGTAGGCGCGTCGCCAGGCATCCTTGCGGTGCACAAGTTCCGGCGATGACGACAGGCCTTTGTCCGCCACCAGACGTTCAAGCGCGCTCAACCATTGACGGTAGTAGATCGCGTTGAGGTCGTCCGCGTCCGGTGGCTCGCCGTTGGCGATTTCCGTACTGATATAGTCGACCCATTCCGACCACTCGAAATGACCTGCCTCGTGCAGCTTGACGGTCATGGCGAAGGCTTGCGCCTGCCACGGCTCGGAAAACACCGGGCCTTGATCGTCGCGCGGCAATTCCGGAAACCGGTCGATTGGCAGGATTTCGGCCATGTTCGCGTTACACCCGCGGGTCCATGTAATCGTCCCACAGGTCGATATAAAGCGAATCCCGATCGGACGCGGTGTCGCCCCACAGCTCGCGCGCGGTGAAGCGCACGCTATAGACATGTTGGGGCTTTTCGCCTTGGTCGTGGGCGTTCGTATCCGGATAGATGAATATGCCTTGGTCGCGTTCAACTATGCCGCGCTTGCTGCGCACATAACGCGGCAGGCGCGTGTGGCCGGTGGGATTGATATTGCGCACCACGATATGGTCGCCGGCGCGGAATCGGGGGGCCACGACGTGGTCCACCCGGCATGACGCACCCGTCGCCGCGAGGCCCGCCACCATGTCTTCAGTCAGGACCGCCATCACGCACCCACCTTGGCCTGCTCGGCGTCGAGTTCGGCGCGGGTGATGGCACCGGTTTCGATCATCAGAGTCTCGACCATGTGCAGCCAGTGCTCGTAATAACTCGTGGCAAGATATTGCCCGGGATTCATCCGTTCGATGCCGTGGCGGAACTCGTCGACATTGTAATGGCCAGCGCCGAAGGTCGCTATTGTCACCGCGAACACGCGCCGCTCCCATTCGTTGTGGAACACCGGTTCGTTTGCTTCGGCATTTACCGGCCCCAGGCCGTGCATGCCGCCGAGATCATGTACGCCGTTCACTTTTCCCTCCTCACAGCTGTATTTGACGTCAGTGCGACGCAACTATTTCGGCGCGTCGATCACCGCCGTGCCAATCATCGAATCGCGGGTGACCATCTCGGCGAGCTCGTCTTCGCTCATGCCGTCGGTTCCTTCGGGCCGCTCCGGCAGCACCAGGTAGCGCAGCTCGGCATTGCTGTCCCAAACTCGGACTTCGACATCGTCGGGCAACGCGACCCCGAACTCCTCCAGCACACCGCGTGGATCGGAAACCGCGCGCGACCGATAGGGCGCGGCCTTATACCATATCGGCGGCAGGCCGAGCGTCGGCCACGGATAGCAAGAGCACAGGGTGCACACGACCATGTTGTGTACTTCCGGCGTGTTCTCGACAACCAGCATGTCTTCGCCCTGGATGCCCGAAAAGCCCAATTCGGCAATCGCCGCCGTCGTGTCGTCGAGCAGCCGTTTCTTGTAGTCCGGATCTACCCAGGCACGCGCCACCACGGCGGCACCGTTGCGTGGTCCGATCTTGTTCTCATAAGTATCGATGATGGCGTCCAGCGCCTTAGCATCGATCAGCCCCTTTTCGATCAGAAGCGACTCCAGCGCTTTGACCCTGAGGGCCGGATCCGACGGTGGCTCTGAGTGATCATGATCAGCCATGGCTGTTTCCCTTCTTTTTTTCGCAGACCATACTTTAAATTATAGAATGGAACCGGCGTGGTTGCACTGTCAATCATCCAGGTCGCGGAAACGCGGGTGATTTTACGACCGGACTCGGGGTTAAAGCCGCCATAAATCGTAATTAGGTGATGACGGCAGAAGCTGTCCCAAAGCTGACGTCGTGGACAACAGATTACCAGTATGGTGTTGATATTTCTGCCGCTTCTTTGGTCATCCCTTTGCGGCTGCTTCCGATTAACGTGACAATGCCCAAGGTGCGTCCTTGGTTGATCAACGAGGGCTCTATCACCGTCAAAGTCAGTTTTGCCGCCCGCCCTCCTTAACGCTCTCCCCTTGAGGGGAAGGGTTGGGTTGAGTTGGGTTAACAAAGTTTGCAAAATATTGAGCGGCGCAATTACGTTAGCCCTTGCTCGTGACGGCGGATCGTGGCCCAATAGGCAAAATTGGTAGTCTGAATCTAACGACAGAATGAGGGGGTAACGTGGCAACGGCTCAATCTATTCCGCAGGCAATACCACAGGTTCACACAGCACCGCGCGCCTCGACGATCGCGGCAGCAGTGTTGCTCGCGTTCTTCGGGCTTTCGCTGGTCTGGGTGTCGGGTTTTGCCAACGCCGACGTACTTCATAATGGCGCCCACGATTCCCGCCACAGCCTGGTTTTCCCCTGCCACTAGGATAAGCCGCTTATGCTGTGGCGAATGGTCCAAACCGGTTTGTTTGCCGGATTTTTGACAGCGTTGATATACAGCGTAGTGCAGGCGTTTACCGTGACGCCGCTAATTTTCGAAGCCGAAGTCTACGAACAAGCCGCCGGTGGTCATAGCCACTGGCCGGCGGTCCACCTTCACGATGACGGCCAGCGGCACCTCCATGAAAATGCCGAGGCGACTTCCCCGCCGGTTACCGAACCTGCCGAACCTTGGTCGCCGGCCGATAGCATCGAACGTTACGGCTTTACCTTCTTCGCCAACATCGTGACCGCCGTCGGGTTCTCCTTTGTCATGGTTGCGGCGTTCGCGGTGCGCGGCAAACCCGTCGATTTGCGCGCCGGACTGTGGTGGGGATTGGGTGGCTATACCGTGTTCGCGCTCGTCCCGTCGCTGGGGTTGCCACCGGAAGTGCCCGGCGCCGCCGCCGCACCCCTGGTGGCGCGCCAGACCTGGTGGTTTGCCACCATGGCGGCGACCGCGCTCGGCCTCGGCTTGTTGGTCTTTGCCAAGCCGATATGGCTGCGCGCGATCGGCCTGCCGATCCTATTGCTGTCCCATCTGATTGGGGCCCCGCACCCGGTCGGCCTCGAACCGGGGCCGGTGCCACCTGAATTGGCGTCGCTCTATGTCGTCTGGGCGCTGGTGGCGACGCTATTCTTCTGGCTGCTGCTCGGCGCCAGTTCGGGCGAAATCT
>JBLHHE010000194.1:0-5184 GCA_047616465.1 Alphaproteobacteria bacterium | reverse complement strand
GCGCAACGAACGATATCCCAGCGGGGTGCTCGGCCCGGCCGGCGCTGTGATCCCCGAACGCATGATCACCAAGCCGCCTTCGGCCGAGTTGCGCCCCGACCAGAAAGACGAAGATTCGCTGCCGCCTTACGACGAGCTCGACGCCATTCTGCACGGCCTCATCGAGGAAGATCTCGGCGCCGGCGATCTGGTCGGCCGGGGTCATGACCCGGCGGTGGTGCAGCGCATCTGGCGCTTGCTCGAGATGGCCGAATATAAGCGCCGCCAAGCGCCGCCGGGGGTCAAGCTGACCAGCCGCGCCTTCGGCCGCGACCGCCGCTATCCCATCACCAATGCGTTTCGCGGTAAAGCCTGATTCTATGTACCCCCCACCCCAACCCTCCCCCACAAGGGGGGCTGTGGGTCGAACCGTCGTGCAACAGCACGACGCAAGTCGGCCCGCAGAATCTTATCTTCGGCTGGCTTACGCCACGCCACTGGCGTGACGGTCCAGCCTCAGCCCCCTTGATGGGGGAGGGTTGGGTGGGGGTGATGTTGGTTCCACGGCAACGTGGTTAACCTGCTGAATTGCCTTCATTTCCGTTCGGCGCTATACAGCTTGCCCATGGAGACCCGTTCCCATCGATGTTGCCCAGCCGGCCGGCGAATTATCGGCTGACGACGTTGCTGCTGCGCGACTCTCGCGCGACGTGCTTCGCAATCTGAATCTGGGAACCCTCGAATGACGCTCCAACTCCACAATACCCTGACCCGCACGAAGCAGCGCTTTTTGCCGCTCGATCGCAGCCATGTGCGGATGTATGTCTGCGGACCGACGGTCTATGACGACGTCCATATTGGCAACGCCCGGCCGCTGGTGGTGTTCGATGTGTTGTACCGGTTACTGAAACACAGCTACCGGGACGCCAAGGTCACCTACGTTCGCAATATCACAGATGTCGACGACAAGATCATCGACCGGGCGGCGGAAAGCGGCGAGGCGATCGACGATCTGACGCGCCGCACCACCGAGCGTTTCCACGCGGCGACGGCGGCGCTGGATTGCCTGGAGCCGGACGTCGAGCCGCGCGCCACCGACCATATCGAGCAGATGGTCGCGATGATCGCGACCCTGATCGAAAAAGGCCACGCCTACCAAGCCGAGGGCGAGGTGCTGTTCGACGTGCCGTCGATGCCCGACTACGGCAAATTGTCGGGGCGCAACCGCGACGAGATGATCGCCGGCGCGCGCGTCGAAGTGTCGAGCCACAAGCGCGATCCCGCCGATTTCATTTTGTGGAAGCCGTCGAGCGATGATCAGCCCGGCTGGGACAGTCCCTGGGGCAGGGGGCGGCCCGGCTGGCATATCGAATGCTCGGCGATGAGCGAGCATTATCTGGGGCCGCAATTCGACATCCATGGCGGCGGCGTCGATCTGGTGTTTCCCCACCATGAAAACGAGATCGCCCAGTCGCTCTGCGCCCACCCCGACCAGACGTTTGCCCAGGTGTGGATTCACAACGGCTATTTGATGAGCGAGGGCGAGAAGATGTCCAAGTCGCTGGGCAACTTCTACACGGTCACCGATCTGCTCACTGAATTTCCCGGCGAGGCTTTGCGTCTGGCCCTGTTGGCGACCCATTACCGTCAACCGCTCGATTTCACCAAGGATGGGGTGCGCGAGGCTATCGCGCGTCTTGATCGATATTATTTGGCCCTGAAAGCGGTCGAAGATAGCGAGGTGGAAGAAAATCCGGGCTATTTGCGCGAGGAAGACGCCTTCGGCGATGCCCTCTACGACGACCTCAACACGCCGGCGGCGCTCAGCGTTCTCGACGGACAGGCGACGCGTATTATTCACGCGAAGCCCGGCGAGGAACTCGAACTTGGCTTGGCGTTTCGCCGCAACGCGAACCAGCTTGGTTTGTTGAGCGGCGGTTCGGCGCTCTGGCACAAGCGGGGCACGAGCGATAGCGAGCAGGCAGACATCGAGGCGATGATCGAGAACCGTAGGGCGGCCCGCGCGGCGGAGGATTTCGCTGAAGCCGACCGCATCCGCGACGAACTCGCCGCCCGCAAGATCGTGCTCGAAGACGGCCCCGACGGCACCATTTGGCGGCGCGGGAGTTAGCGTGGCCGAACGCATCTCCCTCTTCGACACCACCCTGCGCGACGGCGCGCAGACCCAGGGCGTCGACTTTTCGGTCGACGACAAGCGCGCCATCGCCCGTGCGCTCGACAGCTTGAAGATCGACTATGTCGAGGGCGGCTGGCCCGGCGCCAACCCGGTCGACGATGATTTCTTCGCCACGTCGCCCCATCTCAATAACGCCATTTTCACTGCCTTCGGTATGACCCGGCGGCCCGGCCACAGCGCCGCCAACGATCCGGGGCTCAACGCCCTGCTGACCAGCGCCGCCGATGCGGTGTGCCTGGTCGGTAAGACCTGGGACTTTCACGTCGATGTGGCCTTGGGCATCAGCCACGATGAAAACGCCGCCATGATCGCCGACAGCATCGCCCATGCAAAAACCCGCGTCAGCGAGGCGCTGTTCGATGCCGAGCATTTTTTCGACGGTTATAAGGCGAACCCGGACTTTGCCTTGTCATGTTTGAAAGCCGCCCTCGACGCCGGCGCCCGCTGGGTCGTTCTGTGCGACACCAATGGCGGCACCTTGCCCTATGAGGTGTCGCGCATCGTCAGGGAAGTCGTCAGCCATATTCCGGGCGACCATCTGGGCATTCACGCCCATGACGATACCGGCAACGCCGTCGCCAATTCGCTGGCCGCGGTCGAGGCCGGCGTGCGGCAGGTGCAGGGCACGTTGAACGGGCTGGGCGAGCGCTGCGGCAACGCCAATCTGGTCGCCGTCATCCCCAACCTGATGCTCAAATATGACGGCGCCTTTGAGACCGGTCTGGGCGAAGAGGAGCTAGGCCAGCTGACCCATGTGTCGCGCCTGCTCGACGAGTTGCTCAACCGCGCGCCCGACCGCCACGCGGCTTATGTCGGCGAGGCGGCGTTCGCCCATAAGGGCGGCTTGCACGTCTCGGCGGTGCAGAAAGACCCGCGTACCTACGAGCATATCGAGCCCGGTATTGTCGGTAATAGGCGCCATGTCGTGGTGTCCGATCAGGCCGGCCGGTCGAACCTACTGGTGCGGCTGGCCGAGGCCGGCATCGAGATTGAAGCCGACGACAAGCGGCTCGGCCGTCTGGTCGAGGACGTCAAGGCGCGCGAGTATGAGGGCTATAGCTATGACGGCGCGGAGGCCAGTTTCGAACTGCTGGCGCGCCGCGCCCTGGGCGAGCTGCCACGTTTCTTCGATATGCAAAGCTTTCGCACCGAGGTCGAGCGCCGCTTCAACGCGCGCGGCGATCTGACCACGATCAGCCAGGCGGTCATCAAGATCGACGTCGGTGGCGCGCCGACCATGCAGGTGGCCGAGGGCAACGGCCCGGTTAATGCGCTCGACGCGGCCCTGCGCAAGGCGCTGCTGCCAAAGTTCCCCGAGCTTAAGAATATGCGGCTGGTCGATTTCAAGGTGCGTATCCTGACGCCGCAACAGGCGACCGCGGCGGTAACCCGGGTGATGATCGAGTCGACCGACGAGACCGGCCACCGCTGGGGCACGGTCGGCATTTCGCCCAACATCATCGACGCCGCCTACGCCGCCCTCGAAGACGCCATCGTCTACAAGCTGCTGCGCGCGTAGCGGTTCGTAGATAAGCATCCGTTTCGATTTTCGCCGATGCCCTCACGCCAATTTGAGCAGTCGTCGGGTGGACGTATCGGCGCGCAGTTACCTTTAGCCCATGATTACTGATTTCCACCCCCGTAACCTTTGTGCCAGAATATTTGCCCTGGTCGTCACCTTGATTCCGTTGTCTGTGTTTGCCTCGATGGCGGCCGCTGATGTGGAGGCGATGAAGTCGGCTTGGCCGCGCACCGACTTCAGCAAGACGGTGATCGATCTTGCCGAAATTTTCTCCGGTGGCATTCCCAAGGACAAGATTCCGGCCATCGATGCGCCCACCATCGGCACCCTGGCGCAAGGCGCGGACGTGTACGATCCCAGAGAGCCGATTATTACCGTTACCCTCGACGGCAAGACCCGCGGTTATCCGCTGACCGTCCTGACCTGGCACGAGATCGTCAACGACCAGCTTGCCGGCGTGCCGATCACGGTGACCTATTGCCCGTTGTGTAACTCGGCCGTGGTGTTCGACCGGCGGGTGGGCGATCGGGTGCTCGATTTCGGCACGAGCGGGAACCTGCGGTTTTCCGATCTGGTGATGTACGACCGCCAGACCGAAAGCTGGTGGCAGCAGTTCACCGGCAGGGGGATTGTCGGCGAGTATGCTGGTACCGAACTGACCATCCTGCCGGTACGCGTCGAACCGTTTGGGTTGTTCGCCGAACGTAACCCGGACGCCGACATTCTGTTGCGCACCCCTGGTTTTGCCCGCAATTACGGCGTCAATCCCTACGCGGGCTACGATACTGGCGATGCTCCGCTATTCCCCGGTATACCCGAGCCCGAAGGTATTGCGCCGATGGCTTATGTGGTTGCTGTCGGGAATGAGGCGTGGACGCTCGATTTGCTGAAGCGGCAGAAGCGGATTGAGACTGACGATCTGGTGCTCACCTGGGAGACCGGCCAGCTTTCGGTGCTCGATATCGCCTACATCAAAGAAGGCCGCGACATCGGTTATGTGACCGTGCAGGCCAAGCTTGACGGTGGGATGGTCGAAATGTTGCACGACACAACTTTCGCCTTTGCCTTCAAGGCGTTTCGCCCCGAGGGCACGATTCATCAATAGGTCCGATTTGGATTGGCGTTAATCGCCGCCGCCGCGTATGTACGTCCGCGGAGGTAAATCTGATGGCCGGTACCAACCGCACCCAGCCGCCGATCGTCGGCGGCCCCCGTATAATTCTGATCGAGCCGCAATTGGCGGAGAATATCGGCGCGACGGCACGCGCCATGTTGAACTGTGGGCTGACCGATCTGGCGATCGTCAATCCGCGCCAGAAATTTCCCCACCCAAGGGCCGAAGCCATGGCGTCGGGCGCCAACGAGGTGCTCGACAAGGCGCAACTGTTCGACAGCGTTGAAGACGCGATCGCGGGCCTGAACCGGGTCTACGCAACCACCGCGCGTCCGCGGGAATTGACGGTTCGGGTGACCACCCCGCGCCGGG
>JBLHHE010000193.1:0-5201 GCA_047616465.1 Alphaproteobacteria bacterium | reverse complement strand
GGCTGCTGCTTACAGACCCCTAACCTATCAACTCTGTGGTAAAGATTTCCTAAACCATAACTGTCCAGCGCCGGTCAGGGGTTATGGCGTTTCCGTCGCGTCTCTGACCGTAGCGCGGGCCGGAAATCTACAATTTTTGTAGAATGCGGCGGGTTTTTACGCTTCCTTAAGTGGCGTGGCGCAACACTGCCCGATCAGCGAGAAACGCGAGTTCAGGCAATGCCACTTAAACTGTCCCTTCCCCGGGGTGAGAAATTAGTCGTTAACGGCGCGGTCATAAAAAATGACGGGCCGGATGTGAACCTGGTGTTCGAGAACCAAGCGCACATCATGCGGCAAAAAGACATTATGACATTGGAAGAAGCCACGTCGCCCGCGCGCCGCATCTACCTGGCACTCCAGTGCGCCTACATGTTCGCCGACCGCCGCGACGAACACGTAAAAGATTTTGAATCGTTGCTCAGAGAATTTTGCGGAGCGGCGCCAAGTTCCGATGAGATCACCGGGAAAATCGAAAAACTGGCCGGAGACGGAAACTTATACGGCGCCCTGAAGGAGAGTCGAAACTTGATCGATTACGAAACGGAGATCCTGCAGCATGTCCAATGAAAACGCCTCGACGAAATATCGTCAGCCGGCGCAACAAGGCGGTTCTCCACGCGAAACCGAAGGGAGGGCCCTCATGGAGGCAGCACGGCGCCTTTCATTAGCCAAGGATAATCCAGACGATACAGCCGCCTTGGTCGACACGGTGAGGCTCAACTGGCGGCTTTGGACGATTTTCCAATCCGATGTGAGCGATCCCGGCGCCGACCTGCCAGCCGATTTGCGCAATAACATGCTGACTTTGTGCAATTACGTCGACAAACGCACGGTGGAAATTCTCTCCGACCCAAAACCCCAATCACTCGATGTTTTGATCAATATTAATCGCAACATCGGGGCGGGCCTACTCAGCGACGCCGGCCCTGCCAGTCCGAACAACGACGCCAAGCGCGATGAAGTACGGCAATCGCCGACGGGAGTCTTCAGCGCTTAGCCGCTCCCTCTATCGAGACTTCGGTTCAATTATGCGCCGGCGCCTTCAAGGCGCCGGCGTTTTTCATTCCACAACGCATTCCTGCCGGGAAAGGTCTGCCCCCCCACGGCAATAAATGCCGCGGCAACCGTGCAGGAATTTCCGTACGCCCCCCTGCGAACTCGTGCCCGTTAATTTTTCCCTTTAAATTTCAACAACTTATTGTCGCATCCAGAGTTGGCCCGTGAATTGCTAACCTGATAATCGCTATGGCAAGTAGGCCGTACGAATACGCAGGATGCGATCAACATGAGTGATTCCGTTACAAACCTAGTCGGCAATGCCGAACCGCGCACCGCCGCAGCCGCAGGCTTTCAGAACGCTAAGGTTCCCCTTTCCGATCTGTTCGCAAATGTCTTAGACAAGACCACTTTCGCAGACCGGATGCTGCCGCAATCCGATTTCGGCTTGGCGCGCGCGGCTGAACGCGACTACGAAGTGCGCCAGGACATCCGTGATGAAGATCAGGACCACGCCGACGCACGGCCCGCCGACGACACCTCGGAGGAGGTCCGCGATACCGACGAGCGGTCACAAGACAGCGACGATGCCGAAGCCGAAAGCCAAACGGACGAACAGCCGCAAGATGACGGTTTGTCGGATGACCCGCAATTCTCAGCCGAATCTTCGGAAGATAGCCTCCTCGCCTTAAACGCCGCCGCCCATAACACCGAACATCCTGCCCTTACGGTACAGCCCAATTCGGTCAGCGGTGTCGAGTTGCAATCGAAGGCCGATGGCGCAGCCGCCGGCCAGGCCCGTGCGATCGTCACGGGGGGAGATCACCAAGCCGCGGCGCAAAGCACGGCAAAAGCAGACAATGCGCACGCGCTAGGCCAGGACGCTATGGCGCGGGCAAACGCGGCTCTTAGCAACAACCAGTCCGGCGCCAACGGTCAGAAAGCCGATGCCGCAACGGTGAAAGCGGGCCCGACCGTCGAGGCCGCGGCAGGCGAGAAGCCGCAGTCGAGTGGCGCCCCAGTGCTTGCCCAGTCCCAGGGCGCGGCCGAAGGCGATGCCGACGGGCTTGTGGCATCGTTTGAGAAGCACGCCTTGCTCCTTCGCGCAGGCGCAAAACGCGCGGCCGAATTACACCACATGAAAATTCGCCTGGTGGCGCACCGTGACGCGATCAAGGAGGCGATAAGCCAAAGCAGCGCCGGCTCCAATACGAGCCAGACGCAGACCGCCGCGTCGGGCGCCAAACCTTCAGTCGAAATCACAACCAGCGCCACACCGCCGGCTGCCGCGGCCCTCGAGGGGCCGACCGCACGCCCGGCATCCCTATTCAACGCGCAAACAGCTGGCACCCTGCCAGGTCAAGCCGGGGCAAACGGTTCGCCGACCCTGGCAATCGGTGACACCGTCGGCAATGGGGTCGAACAATCGACCGCCTCGGCAGACCGGCCAGCCATGACGTCGAACGCGTCGCGGGGTCTGAACCTCCGTCCAACGTCATCCCTGCCAACTTACCAGCCTGCCGAACAGGTGAAGGTCCACATCCAGCCGCTAGTGAAGTCGGAAAGCGACCGCATTCAGGTAAAGCTCTCGCCAGCCTCTCTCGGCCGGGTTGAAGTCATGCTTGAAGTCAGCCCCGACAAGGTGGTTCACGCCATCGTCTATGCCGAAAAGCCGGAAACCCTCGACATGCTGGAACGCGATGCGCGGGTACTGCAGCAGGCGTTTGAAGAAGCCGGCATGAAATTCGATTCCGACAATCTGATGTTCAAACACGGCCAATCAGGCGATTCGGACGCTGAGCTCAAAGATGGCTCGGCCTCCACGCAGAACGGGGCCTCGGCAGAGGGCGATGGATCGGAAGCTGGCGAAACAGCAGCCAACGAACAGCCCAGCCGGCGTCAGCACGACGGCATGCTTGATCTCGAGATATAGGAGCAGTTCACTATGGAAATCCCTGCCGTTACATCATCCACTCAATCGAGCGAGAACGCCGCAGCGACCCAGTCTCTGACAGAGAATTTCGACAATTTTCTGCTGATGCTGACTACGCAGCTGCAACATCAAGACCCGCTCTCGCCGACGGACGCGACGGAATTCACCAACCAATTGGTGCAATTCAGCCAACTTGAGCAGTCGATTTCTCAAACCGATAAAATCGAGGACCTGATTGCCCTGCAACAGGCGGCGGAAAGCCTCGGCGCCGTCAGCTTTCTCGGTAAGACAGTCGAAGTCAAAAGCGATCTGACATTGCTCGAAGACGGCGAAGCGACATTCTCTTACGACATGCCCGAGGGAGCAACGAACGCTTCGATCGCGATCCTCGACAGTGACGGCAAGATTGTCACCACTTTCAGCGGCGACACGGAGCCCGGCAACCACGAAGCGGTCTGGGACGGCAAGGACGATCAGGGGATTTTACAGTCTGACGGCCCCTACACCGTGGTCGTGTCGGCGGTCGACGCCGACGACGTACCCTTCGAAGACATCGCGGTATATTTCACCGGCATCGCCGATGAGGTGTGGCAATTCGAAGGCCAGACCTACGTCACCGTGGGGCCGCTCGATGTCCCGCTCGATAGAATTCTGTCGGTCAAGTTACCCAAAACATCCTCAACCACTTAACAGGCCCGCAAGCAACATCCCTTGCTAGGAGAGTAATATGAGTATCTACGGCGCAATGTTTTCCGGAATTTCCAGCCTCAACGCCAACAGTCAGGCGATGGGCATAATTTCGGATAATATCTCGAACCTGAATACGGTCGGCTACAAGAACACCGAAGCCCGGTTTTCGACGCTGGTGACCGGTACGGGCAGCTCGACAAATCGTTATTCCCCTGGTGGTCTAAACACCACGTCTTATCAGGCGGCGGATCGGCAGGGTCTGCTTCAGGCCTCCACGAGCGCAACCGATATCGCTGTTGCGGGCCAAGGCTTCTTTGTCGTCAACTCCGATCCAGTCGCAGCGGACGGTACGTTCCTATATACCCGCGCAGGCCAATTCTCCGTGAACGCAAACGGCGCCCTGGTCAACTCCGGCGGCTATTTCCTGCAGGGTTGGCCGACCCTGGCCGACGGCTCCTTCGACGTCGACCAGAATGGCGTCGCCGACCCTACCGTTCCCGATCCCACGAGTTTGGCCAATCTACAATCGGTCGACGTAACGGCGCTGTCCGGGACGGCAACCGCCACATCTAATGTAACTTTAGCGGCTAACCTGCCAGCGACCGCCGCCGTCAGCGATACCAATACGACGACCGTCCTGATCTATGACGCGCTCGGCGTCGGTCACAACGTCGCGCTATTGTGGACCAAAACCGTTGCTGTACCGGCAACATGGGATTTGGATGTTACCGGCATGACGCGTGCGGATAACGGCGCAGCGTCTGTATCCGGTGCCACGCTGGCGTCGTTTCCATTGACTGTCGATACGGTGGTGTTCAATGGCGACGGCACACCGGCTAGTTTCGCCCCTGCCGCGCTCGCCATTCCGGCGGCCGACTGGACCACCGCCGCCTCGGCCAGCAGCATCGCCTTCGATCTAGGCTCGGCAAACCAGGCTAACGGCGTTACCCAGTTTGCCTCAAGCTACTCTGTCACATCTATCGAGCAAGACGGTGTCACCTTCGGACGGTTCCAGTCGATCTCCATCGGCGAAGACGGACAGGTAAACGCCTTGTTCGACAATGGTGTTGAGCGGTCCATTTTCCGGCTGCCGATAGCGACCTTCGCCAACTCGGGGGCGCTCAATTCCCGCTCCGGAAATGCCTGGGTGGCGACGACGGCCGCAGGCAGTTTTTTCCTGAACCCGGCAGGCACCGGTTCTTCAGGCAAAGTCTCGCCCTCAACCCTCGAAGCATCGACCGTCGATCTGGGGACGGAATTTACCAACATGATTATCACTCAGCGCGCCTATTCCGCGAGCAGCCGGATCATCACAACGGCTGATCAGATGCTTGAAGAACTGGTGCGGATCAAGCGATAGCGCGTTAGCTGACTAGAGCCGTATCCGACCAGAATGTTCAATCTGGTCGGATACGGCGCTCAGCATGGCCCCCGGCGCCAATACCCCCTGCGGCGCTCGGGCTGCTCCCCTAAAATTTATCTAAAATGCAGTAATTTCGAATGCTGCATTTAGCCTTTCCTTAAGGGGCATCGCCTACCT
>JBLHHE010000192.1:0-5241 GCA_047616465.1 Alphaproteobacteria bacterium | reverse complement strand
CAGATAATTCCCCTAGACTGCCGCTCAAATGTTGCAATTCGCTCGGGTAGACGCCCCCATGCCAGCAGCGTTAGAAAGCTGCCCCACGCTCGTCCTCAACGCCGACTTCCGGCCGCTGAGCTATTTCCCGTTGTCGATTTGGCCCTGGCAGGATGCGGTGAAGGCCACCCTCTTGGGGCGGGTCAATACAGTTGCCGAATACGACCGGGTGATCCGCTCGCCGAGCATGGAAATGGCGTTGCCCAGCGTGGTCTCCCTGAAGGAATATATCAAACCGGCCGACCGGCCCGCCTTCACCCGTTTCAATGTTTTTCTGCGCGACAAGTTCACTTGCCAATATAGCGGCCAGCGTCTGCCAGCCCATGAGCTGACCTTCGATCACGTCATTCCCCGATCGCGCGGGGGGCGCACCAGTTGGGAGAACGTGGTCACCGCGTCGGGCGAATACAATCTACGCAAAGGTAACCGCACCCCGAAGCAGGCGGGATTGACCCTGCGCCATCCGCCGCGCCGTCCCGACACGTGGGAACTGCTGGAGAACGGCCGGTCGTTTCCGCCCAACTACCTGCATGAAAGCTGGCGCGATTATCTCTATTGGGACACCGAACTCGATCAATAAGGATTGTTTCGGTCGCGTATCTTTATCACAGGCGGGTGGATAGCCAGATCGCCAAGCGCGAGCCCGATTTGATCGCCTGGGACAGCACGGGATAGGCCCCAGCCGGCCCGCTGCCGTCAACACCGTCTTCGGCGCTGATATGATCGAGCCCGATATTTTTATGTTCGATCTCTTCACGGCGAAATTCGTCGATGACATCGCGCAGCTCGGCCTCGTCATCGCCCAATTGCTCGGACTGGCGGGCGTAATGCTTCTCGATAACGTCCTCGACAGCGACCGTGCAGGCCATCGCCGCGCGTTCGCCCATCATCGCCGTCGCCACGCCCAGCGCATAACCCGCTACATGCCAGACCGGCGTCAGCGCGGTGGGCCGCACCCGGCGTTCGACGACCAACTGGTCGAAGGTGTCGAGATGACGCTGTTCCTGCGCGGCCATATTGCGCAGGGCGTCGCCGACCGGACGACCACCGAGCACCGCGAGCTGGCCTTGGTAAATGCGGGCGGCGCCGTATTCACCAGCATGGTCGACGCGGATCATGCGCTCAACCTTTGTCTGCGGATCGGGGTCGCCGTGCAGCCGTTGGGGGGCCGCGCGGGGCGTCGTCTTATCGTCTTGCATAGGACGGATTGTAACCGGCGGGACCGGCTATAGAAACAGTTTCAAAACAACGAAGCCGGCGATCAGCAAAACGCAGAACACCAGCACGACCCAGCCGAGATATTTTTCGATGAAGGTGCGGATCGGCGGGCCGAAATACCATAGCAGCGCGGCGACGAGGAAAAAGCGCACGCCCCGCGAGCCCAGCGAGGCGATGCCGAAGACGAACGGATCTAAATGCGTGACGCCGCTGGCGATGGTGATCACCTTGTAGGGGAACGGGGTCAGGCCGAAGAAGGCGACAATCCAGGCGCCCATTTCGTTGTATTGCGAGGTGAAGCGGACAAACGCCGCCTCGAGCCCGTAAAAATCGATGACCGGCTGGCCGATAGTGTCGAACAGCAAGGCGCCGATGGCGTAGCCGAGAAATCCGCCTAGAACCGACATGGCGGTGCAAATCGCCGCCAGCATCCAGGCCCGTTCGCGCACCGCCAACACCATGGGGATCAATAATATGTCGGGCGGGAGCGGGAATATTGAGCTTTCGGCAAAGGCGACCGCCGCCAAAATCCACACCGCATGGCGTGTGGAGCCCAGCCGAAGCGTCCAATCGTACATCCCTCGCAACATCGCTCGAATCCCGTGCCGGTCGGTTAACCCGATGGGGCCGTGTAACAGGCGTGCGCGCGCTGTGTCCATGTTTTGACGGCTAAAGACGTTGTTCTCGTTGACGCCGCGCGGCGACACCACTAATTCTTGCGGCGCTTTGCTGTGCGGGCGTGGCGGAACTGGTAGACGCGCGGGATTCAAAATCCCGTTCTGGCAACAGAGTGAGAGTTCGATTCTCTCCGCCCGCACCATTCGCTTCGGTCATATTGTCCTAGATCATATCGCCGGGCGCTGGGGCGCGTATTTCTCTCACCTCGTTAAGAGATTTTGAGAAAACCATGAGCGGCGACTTCGATCGAACGCGCCAGGCGCGTCAGGCGCAGATGACCCGGCACCGGCATAAGAGCCGGGTGATGGTGGTCGCGCTGTTGGGGACGATTACCGCGGTGCTGTTACTCAGCGCTAATCTTATCGCCGGCCCCAACGGTATGGTTGTCGCCGCGGCGCTGGTCGCCGTCGGCATCCTATCGGCACAGCGCGTGGCGCCGGCCTTGGTCATGCAGATGTTCAACGCCAAGCGCGTCGAGCCTCATGATTGGCCGGAGGCCTACAATACGGTCAACGCGTTACGGCAACGCGCCGACATTGGTGCGATGCCGCAACTCTATTGCCTGCCGGGCGCAAAGATGATGGCGTTTTCCACCGGCTCGAAGGAGCAACCGGTCATCGCGCTGTCGATGGGCGCGCTGCAACATCTCTCCTCGCGCGAGCTGCACGGCATCGTCGCCCATGAATTGGCCCATGTCGCGTCCGGCGATATGACGCTGTTGATGATGTCGGAAGTGATGGCGCGGTTGACCCGCACCTTCGCCACGCTGGGATTGTTATTGGCCATCTGGCTGGCAATCGCCAGTGAGGCGCGGGTGCCCCTCATCACGATCATCATTCTGGCGGTGGCGCCGACCGCGGTGTCGTTGCTGCAACTGGCCCTGTCGCGCAACCGCGAGTACGACGCCGACGACTACGCCGCCGACCTGACCGATGATCCGGCGGGGCTCGCCTCGGGGCTCGAGAAAATAGAACGCGAGCAGACAGCAATGTGGCGGCGACTGTTTCAGCCTTATATGCGCGGCGATATGCCGACGCTGCTGCGAACCCATCCGCGGACGGCAGACCGGGTCGCGCGTTTGCTCGGGCGCGCCGCGGAATAAGACGGGAAGAGGCATCGTCTCTGTTGCGATTCCACAATAAGAAAACTAGGTTGCGGCGATGATCTGAAGGCTGGCGGTTCAACGTCGGCCGCGATCCAGGGGAGAGGGTGTGGCAAGCGCGCCCCGTTGCACGCACGATGGAAATGCAGAACAGTTTTACGGTTGCCGCCGACGTGGAGACGGCCTGGCAGGTGCTGTTGGACGTGCCGCGGATTGCGCCATGTATGCCTGGCGCCGAGCTGACCGAAATCGTTGACGACCGCCATTTCAAGGGCAATGCAAAATTGCGGGTCGGGCCGGTGCAACTTAGTTTCGCCGGCGAGGCGGAACTGACCGATGTCGATCCGGTATCGCATACCGCGCGGGTCAGCGCCGGGGGCAACGATACCAAGGGGCGTGGCGCGGCCCAGGCCGACGTGACATTCGCCCTGGTCGGGGAGGGTGGCAATACAAGGGTCGATATCACCACCGATCTTAAACTCACCGGGGCGGTCGCCCAATATGGCCGCGCGGCGGGACTGATCAGCGAGATTGCCGCGCAAATTATCGCCGATTTCGCCAAGAACCTTGAAGGCCAGCTATCCCCGGCGGATGGCACCGCCACGGCGATAGAAGACACAGCAACACCGGCCCCTGCGGCGCCTGTCGCCGACAACAGTATTTCCGGCATCAGCCTGGTATTGCGCGCGCTGTGGTCGATGATCCGCGGCTGGTTCGGCGGTAATTCCCGATGACGACGCCAATGTTTGTGCAAGTTTTATGGCAAAGAGAGGATGTGGCATGAAACCAGGCCCCTTCGTTTATCACGATCCTGCAAGCGTCGACGACGTGGTGGCGCTGCTGGCTCAGCACGAGGATTCAAAGCTACTGGCCGGCGGTCAGTCGCTGATGCCGATGCTGAATATGCGCTTCGTCGTGCCAGACCACGTGGTCGACCTCAATGGCGTCGCCGGCATGAACGGCGTCACCGACACCGGCGAGGAGCTCACCATCGGCGCTATGACCCGCCAGCGCGAGCTCGCCAGCTCTGAGATCATCGCCGCGCGGACGCCGATAGTGCAGGAGGCGCTTTCCTTCGTCGGCCACTTTCAGACCCGCAACCGGGGCACCATCGGCGGCAGCCTGTGCCATCTCGATCCGGCGGCGGAACTGCCGACGGTGGCGGCGGCCTATGATGCGGTGCTCACAGTGGCCGGTCCGGAGGGGGTGCGCGAGGTTCCTTTCGCCGAATGGCCGCTGGCCTACATGATGCCCAATCTGGCGCCCGACGAAGTGCTCACCCAGGTGCGGATTCCATATTGGCGCGAAGCCCATGGGTCCGCCTTTGTCGAGTTTGCCCGCCGTCACGGCGATTTCGCCATCATCGGCATCGCCGCGTTGTTGGCGGTCGAGGGCGGCAAGATTACCCGCGCGGCCGTGGCCGTCGGCGGCGCCGACGTGCGCCCACTCCGGCTCGCCGACGTTGAGACACTGCTGGTCGGCGAAGCGCCCAGCGAGGCAGTGTTTGCCGAGGCCGGCGTCCTGGCTCGCAAGATCGACGCCATGTCGGACGCCTATGTCACCACCCAATACCGCCAGCGGCTTGCCGGCGTCCTGGTCGAACGGGCGCTGGCGCTGGCTGCCAAACGCGCTAACGGAGAAGCCTGACCATGGCCGATACCAGAGAAATTACCGTCACCGTCAACGGCCAAGCGCAGACCCGCGATGTGGAAACCCGCCTCAACCTGGCCGACTTTCTGCGTCATGAGCTGGAATTAACCGGCACCCATGTGGGCTGCGAGCACGGCGTGTGCGGCGCCTGCACGGTGCTGGTCGACGGCGAAGCGGTGCGCTCGTGCCTGATGCTGGCGGTGCAGGCCGACGGCCATGAGGTGACCTCGATCGAAGGGATTGCCGCTGCCGATGGCGCGTTGCACCCAATTCAGGACGCCTTCTGGAAAAACCACGGCCTGCAATGCGGGTTCTGCACCCCGGGCATGGTGATTTCGATCGCCGCGTTTCTGAAAGACAATCCAGACCCCACCGAGGAAGAGGTGCGGGCGGCGATCTCGGGCAATATCTGCCGCTGCACCGGCTATCAGCCGATCGTCGCGGCGGCGCTCGAGGCGGCAAAAACTATTCGGCAGGGAGGCTGAACCATGGGCGTTCGTTATACCGGCGCGCAAGTCCAGCGCATGGAAGATCCCAGGCTGGTGACCGGTCAC
>JBLHHE010000191.1:0-5273 GCA_047616465.1 Alphaproteobacteria bacterium | reverse complement strand
GTCAGGGCCAATTTGGCCCTGACTTTCGTCGTGTTCTTTGGGTCCAGCAACTTCAGCGGTAGCGGTGGCAATAGCGGGCGCAATACCAACGCAGTCCTCGAAGTCGATAATGTGGATTATTCCCTTAACCAGGTCGGCCGCGAATTCAATGTCCAAATTCAACAGATATCTCAGGCCAGCGGCCGGCAAATAGACCTGCAGTCGCCGATTGCCGCCCGCGTGCTCGACCAAACCATAAGTACCATTGTCACCCGCTCTCTCTACGATCTGGCGGCGCGCGATCTTGGCGTGGCGGCCTCCGATGTAGCCGTGCAGGACGCCATCCGTCGCATCGAGGCTTTCTGGACTCCGGGCGGCGCTTTCGACGCTTCACTGTTTACCGGCTATCTGCGTCAAGCTGGTCTGAGCGAGGCGCAATTTGTCGCTGGTTCGAGAGAGGATTTGAAGCGCAGCCAGTATCTGGGCACGCTGCGCGAAAGCATTGCGGTGCCTGAAGCGATGCTGGATGCGTTCTATAAGTACCGATCCGAGCAACGAATCGTCGAACTGGTGACTATGAGCACCTCGACCGTCGAGGGATTGAATCCACCCGATGAGGTTCAGCTCTCGCAATTCTACGAAGAAAATAAGGATGCCTTCATGGCGCCGGAGACCCGCGAAGCAACACTTGCCTCACTGAAGATAGAAGACCTCGCCGCCACCATCGTTATCGACGATCAGGAGGTTGCGGAAGTGTATGCCGAGCGTCTCAACAATTTTCGCCGGCCGGAGCGCCGCGAAATTCTGCAAGGCATTTTCCTAGATCAGGAAAGCGCCGAAAAGGCCAAGGCGCTAGCCGTCCAGGGGCGCCCTTTCGCCGATGCCGTCGAAGAGCTTGCAGGGTTTCCGCCGGTGCCGATGGGAACGCTCGCACGCACTGAAATACCCGAGGAAGACCTGGCCGCGGCTGCTTTTTCTGCCGAGGCCGGTGGGGTGGCGGGGCCGGTCGAAAGCGCACTTGGGTGGCAATTATTGTCAATTGTGTCGGTGATACCGGAAGAGACCCAGGCGCTTAAAGATGTGAAAGAGCCGCTGCGCCGGGCGATCGCTTTGGAGCAAGCGCGCGACGAAATCTTCGACGTTCTCAATGCCGTCGAGGATGGGCTCGCGGCGGGCTCGACGCTGGAAAACATCGCCCGCGACAATGGCCTAAAGCTGCAGAAGTTCGAGCCCTTCAATGCCGGTGGCCGCATGGTCAGCGGTGAAGCCCCGCCATTCGAGCCGTTAGCTGGCATCGTGAATGCCGTGTTCACGACCGCCCAGGGCGAAATCGGCGACGTCGTCGAAACCGATGATGGCGGTTTCTTCGTGGCCCGTACCGATACCATTCGGCCGCCGCAAATCGAACCGCTCGACCGGATCCGCGACACCTTGACTGCCGCCTGGCTGGATCGGGAGCGGCTGGCTCTGGCGATCGAGCGGGCCACCGATTTGGCTGACCGCACCCGCGCCGGTGGTAATTTTGAACAGTTGGCGGGTGAGGCCGGCGCGACATTCGAGACCACACAGCCCTTCGATAGAACGGGGCTGGGGTCGACGATTGCCGGCTCACTGATCACGCCGATCTTTGCCGCCAAGGAAGGCGATGTCGTCCTGGCGCAAACCCAAAACGGTGTCGGGGTCGCCCGTCTGGTGGAAATCATCAAAGTCAGCGGTAGCGGCAGCGACGATTTCGAGCGTGATGATTTGCGCACGCAACTCGCCGATGGGTTTAACCGGGATGTGGCGCAGCAACTCACCGCGGCGCTTCGCGATCGCTACGCAATCGATGTCGACCGCGACGCAATCGAGCAATCGCTACTGCCCCAATGACGCAATTTCCGGCCGTAGACGGCTTTTCCAAAATCTACGCGGCGCACCGGCCCCAAGTTGTATGGACCGAACTGGTCGCCGACTTGGAAACGCCGGTATCGGCAATGCTCAAGCTGGCTGCGGGCCAACGCTATAGTTTCCTGCTCGAATCCGTCGAAGGCGGCGCGGTGCGCGGCCGCTATTCGGTGCTGGGCTTTGACCCCGACCTGATCTGGCGCTGCTTTGGCGAGCGCGCCGAAGTCGCCCGTGTGGCCGCGGGCGAGCCCGGCGAATATCAAGCCTGCGCCGATTCCAGCCTGGAGGCCCTGGCGTCGTTGATCGCGGACTCGCAGATCGATTTGCCCGATGGGGTGCCGCCCTCGGCTGTCGGCGTGTTCGGCTATATGAGCTACGACATGGTGCGCCTGATGGAGCGCCTGCCCGACGCCAACCCCGACGTGATCGCCATTCCCGATGCGATTTTCATCCGTCCGATGGTGACGGCCGTGTTCGATAATGTGGCCGACAAAATTACCGTTGTGACCCCGGTCTGGCCCGATCCCGAGATCGATGCGGAAGCGGCTTATGCGGCGGCCGGCGCGCGCCTGGACGCGGTCGTCGCCAGGCTCGACCGCAGCGTTCCCGGCGGGCCGCTGGCCTCGAGCGAGGCGCCAGATCTGGCCGCGCCGGTCTCTAACACCACCCGCGCCGGCTACCACGCCATGGTCGAGCGGGCGAAGGAATATATCCGCGCCGGCGACATCTTTCAGGTGGTGCCGTCGCAACGCTTCAGCCTTCCTTTGACCGTCCCGCCGATGGCGTTGTACCGGGCGCTGCGCCGCCTCAACCCCTCGCCGTTCCTGTTCATCGTCAACATGGATGGGTTTTCGCTGGTCGGTTCCAGCCCGGAAATCCTCGTGCGGTTGCGCGACGATACGGTCACGGTGCGCCCCATCGCCGGCACCAGGCCGCGCGGCGCGACACCTGCTGAGGATGAGGCGCTGGCCGAAGAGTTATTGGCCGATCCCAAGGAACAAGCCGAACATTTGATGTTGCTCGACCTGGGACGTAACGATGTGGGCCGGGTCGCCGAGATCGGCACTGTCGAAGTGACCGAAAGCTACAAAATCGAGCGCTATAGCCATGTCATGCACATTGTCTCGAACGTGCAGGGCCGCGTGAAAAGCACCGTGACCGCGCTGCAGGCGCTGATCGCCGGCTTCCCGGCGGGCACGGTGTCGGGGGCGCCGAAAATTCGCGCCATGGAGATCATCGACGAGTTGGAGAGCGAACGCCGCAGCTTCTATGCCGGCACCGTCGGCTATTTCGGCGCCAATGGCGACATGGACACCTGCATCACCCTGCGCACCGCGCTGGTGAAAGACGGCATCATGTACGTGCAGGCGGGCGGCGGAGTGGTCGCCGATTCCGACCCCGAAGCGGAATATCAAGAGAGCCAAAACAAGGCCAAGGCCCTACTGCGCGCCGCCGCCGAAGCCCAGCGCTACGCCAATATTTCGGGGTAGTTTTCTAACCCCCGCTGCCAACATGGCGCATGATGGTGGTCAGGGGTACGACCGCGAACCCCCGCTTTTTGACGTCCGGCAGCCATTCCTCCAGGGCGTCCAGGGTGACGTCCTTGGGATGGCCGATGGCGATGGCGAAGCCGTTTCGTTGGGCCAAATCTTCGGCGCGGATCAGCGCCGTGCGCACGGCGATGGGCGATATATCATGGTCGATAAAGACATTACGTTCGACGGCGGGAACGCCATAGCGCTGGGCCACGGCCAGGCCCTGGGTTGCGCCGCTAGTGCGGCTGTCGAGGAACATCAGGCCGCGCTGCTTCAACGCCACCATAATCGGCGCCAGGGCCACCGGATCGCTGGTCAGCTTGCTGCCCATATGGTTGTTCACCCCCACATAGCCGGCAAACTGGGTGAGGTTCCATTCGAGCCGGCGGGCGAACTCCGCCGTCGGCAGGCCGCTCAGCAAGGCGTTGGGGCCAGGGTTTTCGGTCGCGTCACCGGGTTCCATGGGCACGTGGACCAGCAGTTCATGGCCGCCGCGCCGGGCCGTTGCCGCCTGATCGCGTGCGTCTTCCGCATAAGACATCAAGGCGATAGTCACCGGCGCCGGCAGGGCCATGGCGCGGCGCGACCGGGGACGGTCGAGCCCGACATCGTCGATCACCACCGCGATCATGGGCCGGCCGTCGGGCGCCGCCGACGCGACGGCATTTTTCAACCAGGCCTGGGTTTCGGGTATTCTAGCACCCGGATCGCGCGAGAGCGGCTCAACCCTTTGCGGCAGTTGGCGATTATCCGAAATTAGCTCTGCCTCAGGCTCTGGCGGGGCTTGCAGCCTATCGCCGATGGTCGCCCTGGCCTGGGGCATCGTGGGCGGTATTTCGGTGCGCGGGCGCAGATTCAGGCCGATCACGGCGGTGGTCAGGACCGCCAAGACCACCAGACCCACGGCCACCCGTCCGGCGGGCGTTCGCCCAAACCCCCAAAGCGTGATGACCGGCTGGCGTTTACGCCGGTACTGTTTATGTTTTCGCGGTCCCTGGGTCACACTCAATCAGCCGGTTCGTTTGGGGGAATATCGCATTCCGAGGCGTTCGCGTTTCGGTATCGCTGCGCAATGGGGCATGGTTATGACAGATTCGAAACCGGTAAGTGGGAAATCCTCTCCGCCGATTGCTTTCCTGGCCGTAATATCGCTGATATAAGTCGGCCCCGCGGCTTGTGTCCGAATTGCGTTGAATTATTAGAAAAAATACATAACTGGCTGAAATGTTTCTGTTAATCGATAACTACGATAGCTTCACCTACAACCTGGTTCACTATCTTGGCGAACTGGGGATCGACGTTGAGGTGAGGCGAAATGACGTCTTGAGCGTCGATGAAGCGCTGGCCATGGCGCCCGAAGCCATCGTTATCTCACCGGGGCCGGGCGTTCCCGACAGCGCCGGAATTTGTCTCGATCTGGTCGCCCTGGCCGCCGAACGGCAATTGCCCGTGCTCGGCGTGTGTCTGGGGCACCAAATTATCGGCCAGGTCTTCGGTGGCACCATCATCCGCGCGCCCGAACCCATGCACGGTAAGGTCGATAAAATTCGCCATAAGGGTACAGACGTGTTTCAAGGATTGCCCAACCCCTTGGTCGCCACCCGCTATCATTCGCTGATCGTCGAGGCCGCGACGTTGCCCGAGGTTCTGACGGTGACGGCGCAAACGGCCGACGGTTTGATCATGGGGCTCGCCCATAAGGAATTGCCAGTCCACGGCGTCCAATTCCACCCGGAAAGTATCGCCACGGTCGCCGGACATGATCTGCTGTCGAATTTCATCGAGTTGGCGACGGGTAAGCCGGTCGAGGGTAATGGGACGGAAAGCCGGGCCGGCGAAATGGTGGGGCTATGAGCCAGAAACCTAGTGGTG
>JBLHHE010000190.1:0-5275 GCA_047616465.1 Alphaproteobacteria bacterium | reverse complement strand
CAAAATTGCGATGTGCGGCCGAGCCGAGCAAAAATAGAACAACAATAAAAACCAACCCAAAACTACCAAGCGCGACGTGTAGCACTGTCTGCTGGAACATCAGGATCGCGACCATCGGCACGGCCAGCGGGATCACATAAACTGCGAGAGCGGGGAAATAGGGCCCAAAACCGGCCGTCGCACCGGCTCCCATTCCCAGGATTGCGACAATTAAGAATGCTTGCAGCGCAAGATTGTCCGCGGGGAATAACAACGTCGCACCGCCACCCCACACTAGTCCGCTGAAGCAAATCGTTACCAGGAAAGCCAGTTTTGTTGAGTCGGAAACAGTGCTTCGCCCAGGCATGGTCCGTTCAAATTGGTAATGAACGATGCCTCGCGCGACAGTGGCAAGAAGAACAAACGCCAGCCACGTAAAAACGGGGCCGCCGCCACTTTCGCCCAGCAACACATAACCCACGACCGCAGCGATAACCGGAGACGCCAGGTTCGTAATGCGCCCCTGACGGCAAAGCGCGGCGAATTGCGCAACGCGGACACGGTCTTCCATCCCCGCCAATTCGCTCGCCGGAACCAAACCTACCTGACCGGACGGGCCGGTACTATCGGACGTAGCCACCATCAATCGTTTGCTTTGCCATTGTGAGAACCATCGATTCTACAGCATATGCGGTCGGTTTTCTGTATCAAACAACTGCTCTAACCCCATAACGCGGCGGTGGGCGGAAAAATCCGGCTGCCGTTTACTTCCAAAGACGGTTCGCGGTCTTCGGCCAGCAGCAGCGGACCGTCCAGATCAACAATTTTAGCGGCTTGGGCAACAAGATGAGCCGGCGCCATGGCGAGGCTGGTTCCCACCATACACCCCACCATGATGTCCAGGCCCACGGCCCGAGCCACTGCTGCAGTTGCCAGCGCCTCGGTCAGCCCGCCGGCCTTGTCGAGTTTGATGTTTATCATGTCGTAGCGATCGACAAGCTCGGCCACGCTGGCCCGGTCATGGCATGATTCGTCGGCGCAAATTGGTACCGGATGGGCGAGCGCGGCCAATGCCGCGTCATCGCCGGCGGGCAGCGGCTGTTCGATCATTTCCACGCCGATACCAGCCAGTTCCGTCGCCAACGCGGTGAAGTCGGCTGGTGTCCAGGCTTCATTGGCATCAACGATGAGCCTGGCGTCCGGCGCCCCCTGGCGCACCGCCCGAACGCGGTCGAGGTCGCCGGCACCGGTCAGCTTTAGTTTGAGTAAAGGCCTGGACGCGTTGGCGCGGGCCGCTTCGGCCATCGCCACCGGTGTATCGACACTGAGCGTAAATGCGGTCTCGACCGGCACCGGCTTCGCCAGCCCGGCCAAAGCCCATACCGGTTGTCCGGTTTGCTTGGCTTGCAAATCCCAAAAGGCGCAATCGAGTGCGTTGCGCGCTGCACCGGGCGGCATCGCCTGCTGCAAACCGTCACGATCGAGACCGCCCTCGATACCGGCTGCCATCGCGGCGATTTCATCGGCGACACTTTCGGGTGTCTCGTCGTAGCGGATATTCGGCCCGCATTCTCCCCGGCCGGCATATTCGCCATCGCGTAGCTCAACCGTGACAACAACCGTCTCGGTCTTGCTGCCGCGCGAGATCGAAAAGCGCTGGCGTAGCGGAAAAATCTCGATCTTTGTTTCAAGTGTCACCATAAGCGAACGACGCTAATCCAACTTTGCGGCCAGAGCCGCCACGCCGTCGATAACAGGATCTACCGCGGGTAGCCCTGTGCGCGCTTCAATATCGGACAAGCAATCCCTGCGCGCCGCTTCGCTCGCCAAGCCCGACGTGTTGACGGCAACACCGATACAAACCACGTCGGGGTTGGTCAGCCGCGCAGCGGCGATATGCCCGTCGATACAAGTCTGGATGCCGGGAAGCGGCAGATGGGGCAGCCCGCGCATATGGGTGCGCGTCGGTTCGTGACAAACCACCAGCGCATCTGGTTGCGCGCCATGAACCAGGCCCATGGTGACGCCGGCGTAGGAGGGATGAAACAGCGAACCCTGACCTTCCACCAAATCCCAGTGATCGGGGTCGTTGGCAGGGGTCAACCATTCGGTCGCCCCGGAAATAAAATCGGCGACCACGGCATCGACGGAAACGCCGTCGCCGGCAATGAAAATTCCGGTCTGGCCGGTGGCGCGAAAATCGGCTTTCACATTGCGCGACTGCAGCTCGTGCCCAATGGCCAGGGCGGTATACATTTTACCGACGGAGCAATCGGTGCCGACGGTGAGCAGACGCTTGCCGGGACGACGCTCGCCGGAGCCGACATCGAAGGTGCGCGTCGGGTGGCGGACATCGAATAATTGACGCCCATTGGCCGCCGCGGCACGGGCAACATCTTCGATACCGGCGACCCGCTGATGCAGGCCGGCGGCAATATCCATACCGGCCTCCAACGCGGCCACCAACGTGGGTATCCACCCCTCTGGAATGACGCCGCCCCGATTGGCGACGCCAATCACCAGGGTGCGGCAACCGGCAGCGCTCGCGTCCGCAATGGACATATCGGGCAAACCCAGATCGGCCTTGCAGCCGGGAAGCTGAATTTGTCCGAGGCACCAATCGCGCCGCCAATGGACAATACCGCTGGCCGTTTTTGCCGCCAATTGATCCGGCGCATCGCCGAGAAACATAAGATACGGGTGTTCTATTTTCATTGGTCTCCCGCTTTCGCCCCCGCTAAGGTCGCCCCACGGCGCAGCCCCCTCGAAAGGCTCGATATGTTTACCACACGACCGGAAATTCGTGGCACATTTGGAATGGTCGCGTCGACCCACTATCTGGCCACCATGGCCGGCTGGGCGATGCTTGAGAAGGGTGGTAACGCCTTCGATGCTGCCGTCGCGACCGGGTTGGCGCTACAAGTCGTACACCCCTACCAAAACGGGCCCGGCGGCGACTTGCCGATTATCCTGCACAATGCGGCTACCGGCAAAACCGAGGTTATCTGCGGCCAAGGGGTCGCACCACAGGCTGCAACGATGGATCGTTTCCAACAGTTGGGCCTCGATCTCGTCCCCGGCACCGGGCTGCTGGCGCCGTGCGTCCCCGGCGCGTTCGGCGCCTGGATGCTGCTATTGCGCGACTACGGCACCTTACCCTTGGCCGATGTGATCCAGCCGGCCATCGACTATGGGCGCGACGGATACGCCGTGGTGCCGATGATGAACACGGTCATAGGCAATGTCGCCGAATTGTTCCGCACCGCATGGCCGACATCGGCGGCAACGTACCTGGTCGATGGCGCACCGCCAAAAGTCGGGTCGCTGCATCGCAACCCCGCCCTCTCAGATACCTATGCGCGCTTACTAAGCGAAGCCAACGCCCAGGGCGGCAACCGCGAGGCCGTGATCGAGGCCGCCCGGCTGGTGTTTTACGAAGGCTTTATCGCCGAGGAAATCGATCGGTTTTGCCGCGACACCGAATGGCTCGACAGTTCCGGCGATGTGCATGGCGGTTTATTGACCGGTGACGATATGGCCCGCTGGCAACCCACCGTCGAAGCGCCGGCAACCTATGATTATCACGGCTATACCTTGTGCAAGCCCGGCCCGTGGAGCCAGGGACCGGTGTTTTTGCAACAACTGGCCTTGCTGAAAGGCTTCGATCTGGCGGCGATGGACCCCATGGGCCCGGACTTCATTCATACCCAGGTGGAATGCGCCAAGCTGGCGCTGGCCGACCGGGAGGCCTGGTACGGCGACCCCAACGTGCATGACGTGCCCTTACAGACTCTGTTATCGGACACCTACAATGAGGCGCGGCGCGGCCTCATCGAAACCCAGGCATCGTTCGAGCTACGCCCCGGTAGCCCCGACGGTCGCGAGCCCCATCTCGCCGATTTCGAGATACCCGATCCCGAAGCGGTATTACCGGCCGGCGCGGGGGAGCCCAATGCGGCGCCCGCCGATAATCACGGGCCCGCCGATGGCGATACGGTGCATCTCGACGCCGCCGACAAGTTCGGCAATATGGTGACCTGCATGCCCAGCGGCGGCTGGCTGCAATCGTCGCCGGTGATACCGGCCCTAGGGTTTTGTCTGGGCACGCGCGCGCAAATGTTTTGGCTGCAGGACGGCTTCCCAACGACGCTGCAACCGGGTATCCGCCCGCGCACGACCCTGAGCCCAACGCTCGCCCTGCGCGATGGGGCGCCCGTATTAGCCTTCGGCACCCCCGGTGGGGACTCGCAAGACCAGTGGGGATTGACCATGTTCCTGCGCCACATCCACCATGGCATGGACCTGCAGGCGGCGATCGACGCGCCCAACTTCCACACCGATCACCTGCCATCGAGTTTCTATCCGCGCACGTTCCAACCCGCAGTGGTCAAGGCCGAAGGCCGACTACCGAAAGCAACCGTCAACGCCCTGCGCGACCGTGGCCATCGAATCGAGTTGGTCGACGATTGGGCGTTAGGCCGCATGACCGCGGTCGGCCGCGAGAAAACCGATAGCGGCTGGCTGCTGAAAGGCGCCGCCCACCCCCGGTTCCAGGAAGCCTACGCCGTTGGCCGCTAGCCTAGGATGACCACGAGCACGAACAACACGCCCGGCCTGATCGATAGCCTGCGCGGCGGTCCCTATCGGCGCATTTGGAAGCTGTCCTGGCCGACCATTCTATCGAACCTAACCGTGCCGATGCTCGGAGCTGTCGATACTGCGATGATGGGGCATTTGCCCGACGCCGCCTATATCGGCGCCGTCGCTGTCGGCGCCATGATTTTCAGCTTCGTCTATTGGGGCTTCGGCTTTCTGAACATGGGCACCGTCGGCTTCGCCGCCCAAGCCCGGGGCGGCAGAGACGCCGACGAAATCCGGGCCGTTCTCGCGCGGGCCCTGCTGGTCGGCCTGGGGCTCGCCCTGATTATTCTCGCGCTGCAAACCCCGGTGCGGCTGGGGGCGCTTGCGATCATCGACGGAGCGCCCCAGGTGGAACAACTGGCGGGCGCCTATTTCAACGTGCGTATTTGGGACGCCCCCGCAACCCTGGCCAATTACGGCCTGCTAGGCTGGCTATTGGGCATGCAGTATGTGCGCACCGCTCTGTTCGTCCAGCTGTTCATCAACGGCCTCAACATCGTGCTCGATTTGTGTTTCGTTCTGGGTCTCCGCTGGGGAATAGAAGGAGTTGCCCTGGCGACGGTCATCGCACAATACGCCGGCGCGGTGTTGGGCTTGGTGTTTGTGCTGCGTCACCTCGCGGTGATAGGTGGCCGATGGCAGCGCGACAAAATTC